>NZ_BAIS01000011.1 GCF_000613345.1 Prevotella disiens JCM 6334 = ATCC 29426
GTAAAGGGATTGATTATGAAAATGATGAAAAAATTAGCAAGCAATAAAATTATACCTTATTTTGTAAAGGCATTAGAAATGTATAACATAGGACGCATAAATTGTCCTTCATAAATTAGAGATTTAAGAAACGATAAGTATTAATATGAAAGGCGAGTATGTCGAAATTTCGATATACTCGCCTTTTCTTTGTGTTGTTCTCTCGCATCTTTTACAAAGTAAAGTAACCTTTTTAAATCAAGAGAGTGTATGTTCTAAGCTTTCGTAACTTTCAAAAGTTCGTCCCAACCATTAGCAACGTCCTTAATAGTATGGAAAAGAATGTTTGCGCCCTCGTTTATTAATGTTTCATCGGACAGCGGACCACTATTTACAGCGATTGTAAAACATTTTGCAGCCACACCAGCACGGACGCCAAGGGGGGCATTTTCTACAACAATACCCTCCCACGGAGCAAAATTGCCCGCCTTTTTAAGTCCTGCAAGATAAGGGTCAGGATTGGGTTTTCCACGCTTTACATCGAAGGCTGTGGTTACTTGACTTTCGTCTATAAAATCTTTAAAGTCAGATAGCAAACGTTCTATCAGCAATCGTTGCCCACTTCCTGTTACAATACCTATTTTTAGCCCACTTGATTTAATTTTCTTCATCAAGTCTATCACACCATCAAATATATGTGTCTTTGGCATTTCTTGAAAAATATGCGCTTTCAGTTGGTACATTTTTTCGGCTTCCGATTCAGAAATTTCTTTTCCCCATTGTTCTTTGGCATATTTCCGAACCGTATCAACTCCTCGTGCCCCTTCCGTCGCGTAAGCATCTTCAGCCGTAAAAGTGATGCCACACTCCTTCATAGCCTTTTGCCATGCCTTTGCATGAGTAGGCATGGAGTCGTAAAGAACCCCGTCCATATCGAAAAGAACCACCTTTGGAGCAAAAAATTGTTGCGTTTTTTCGTTGTATTGTGCAATTGCTTCTTGAAACATTTTTACCTTATTGCAACTAAAAAGCCCACTCCTTAATATGAGGAATGGGCTTTATTTTTTATAATCTTTTTCTGATTGCTTTGCTTTCTTCCTCATATCCAGGTTTGTTCAGCAATGCAAACATATTCTTTTTGTAAGCCTCAACACCAGGTTGGTTAAATGGATTTACTTCCTGAACCAATCCACTAATACCGCAAGCCTTCTCAAAGAAGTAAATAAGCTGACCAATATAATATTCGTTCAACTTTGGAATACTGATGCGAATATTTGGAACGCCACCATCAACGTGTGCCAATCGTGTGCCAAGTTCTGCCATTTTGTTCACCTCGTCAATGCGCTTTCCTTCTAAGAAGTTAAGACCATCAAGGTTTTCATCATCGTGTGGGAAAAGCAAAGTTTTGTTGGTTTCTTCCACAGAGAGTACAGTTTCAAAGATAGAACGCTCGCCATCTTGAATCCATTGTCCCATAGAGTGCAAATCAGTTGTAAAATCACAAGCCGCAGGGAAAATACCTTTTTGTTCCTTTCCTTCACTTTCGCCGTAAAGTTGTTTCCACCATTCAGCCATAAAGTGTAGCTTTGGTTGGAAATTAGCCATGATTTCTATCTTCTTTCCTGCCTGTGAATAAAGTGCTTGGCGTATCGCAGCGTAACGAGCAGCAATGTTTTGAGCAAATGGAGCATTGGCAGATGTAGCCTCTTCCATATCTTGTGCGCCCTTAATCAGTTGCTGAATATCAAATCCTGCTACTGCAATAGGCAACAATCCGACAGGTGTAAGCACAGAGAAACGACCACCAACATTGTCAGGAATAACAAAAGTTTTGTATCCTTCACGTGTTGCAGCAGTGCGAGCAGCACCTTTTTCAGCGTCTGTAATGGCTACAATAACACCTTTTGCTTCATTCTTTCCACGTTGATTTTCACATTGTTTCTTCAACAAACGGAAAGCGAGCGCAGTTTCGGTTGTTGTTCCTGACTTAGAAATATTAATGACACCAAATCGTTTATCTTTCAAAAAGTCAGTAAGTTCATAAAGATAATCTTCGCTAATGTTGTTGCCAGCATAAAGAATTGTAGGATTTTTCTTTTCCTTCAACAACCATGCGAAGCTATTATCTAAGGCTTCGATAATGGCACGAGCACCCAAATAAGAACCTCCAATACCTGCAACTACCACATAATCACACTTTTCGCGCAATGTGTTAGCTACGCCCACTACTTCATTGATGAACTCCTCCGTAACACTTGAAGGCAAATGCAACCAACCTAAAAAGTCGTTTCCTGCGCATGTTCCTTTCTCCAAAGCCTCTTGTGCAGCAGCTACTTGTGGTGCATACGCTTCTACCGTACCAGGATTTAATACCTGTGCGGCTTTTGAAATGTCTAATTTAATCATTTCCATGTTATTTTACCTGAATGAATCTGTTAATAATTTTATTTCCACTTGCGGGCTTATTCGCTCGTATAATATATTGTAAACGGCATCAAGGATAGGCATATTAACATGCAAGTGTCGGTTTATTTCCTTCATACACTTTGTACCGAAATAACCTTCTGCAATCATTTCCATTTCCATTTGTGCCGATTTCACGCTGTATCCTTTACCAATCATCATCCGAAAGTGCGGTTTCGGCTAAAATTGCTGTATCCTGTAACCAATTGGTCGCCCAAATAAACACTATCCACCATGCTACGTTGCATTGGATTGATGCTACTTAACAAGCGTTCCATTTCTTGCATTGCGTTCGAAATGATGACTGCTTGAAAGTTATCGCCATATTGTAATCCAGAGCAAATACCCGAGGCAATGGCATAAACATTCTTTAAAACCGAAGCATATTCAATGCCAAGCACATCGCGTGAAACCTTTGTTTTCACATAATTGGACACTAACTTATCGGTCAAAGCGTGTGCTTTTTCTTGGTCGGTACACCCTACTGTTAGATAAGTGAGACGTTCCATAGCCACTTCCTCGGCATGTGAGGGACCACCAATAACTGCCAAATTCTCCTCTGGCACATGACACACCTTATTAAAGTATTCCGAACATACTAAATTTTCGTCTGGCACAATGCCTTTAATGGCTGCTACGATAAATTTATCATGCAATTTATGCTTTACCTTTTTCAATATACCTTTAAGGTAAGGCGATGGTGTTACGAAAATTAACGTATCATAATCTTGCACTAAACGATTGATGTCTGACGATAATCTAATCTCGTTGATATCGAAATGAGCACTCGTCAAATAGGTGGGATTGTGTCCTAACCGCTTAAATTGCTCTATCGATTCGTCGCGTCGAAAGTACCAACCTATGTGGTGGGTATGTTCCACCACAATCTTGGCGATAGCTGTTGCCCAACTTCCGCTTCCGATGATTGCTATATTTCCTACGTCATACATGTTTTTAGGATAAGGAAGAGCTTAGCCCCTCCTTGTTTTATTATTGTGCTTTATCAATCCACTGTTGAATTTCATCAACCGATGGTTTTTCATAACCAAGCTTATATTTCTTATTGATTTCGCCAATTTTTTGTTGCAAACCTTGTGCTTTTTCATCTTTGATATTCTGAATCAAATTGAAACCGCACTTGCGCAAAACGTAAGCCCATTCTTCTGGCACACCTATTTCAGCCCATTCTTTGATGCTGCTTTGTGGTATTTTTGCCTCTGGCTTCATTTGTGGGAAGAGCAATACTTCTTGAATGTATTCCTGACCTGTCATCAACATGACCAAACGGTCAATACCAATACCGATACCCGATGTTGGTGGCATACCATATTGCAAAGCACGAAGGAAGTCTTGGTCGATTATCATTGCTTCATCATCGCCATTATCAGCCAAACGCATTTGCTCTTTGAAACGTTCTTCTTGGTCGATAGGGTCGTTCAATTCCGAGTAAGCGTTGGCCAATTCCTTACCATTTACCATAAGTTCGAAACGTTCTGTAAGTCCTGGCTTAGAACGGTGCATCTTTGTCAATGGCGACATTTCAACTGGATAGTCTATGATGAACGTTGGCTGAATGTAAGAACCTTCACAAAACTCTCCAAAGATTTCGTCAATGAGTTTACCCTTACCAAAACTTGCATCAATACCTTCCAATTTTAATTCGTTTACAGCTATGTTGCGAATTTCTTCTTCGGTCTTATCGTTCAAGTCGAAGCCTGTTTTTTCTTTGATAGCATCGAGGATAGGAAGGCGACGGAATGGTGCTTTAAAGCTAATGAGTTTGTCGCCCACTTGTATTTCAGGTTTTCCATTTACCGCTGTGCAAATCTTTTCTATCAAACGTTCTGTGAAACTCATCATCCAGTTGTAATCCTTGTATTGCACATAGAGTTCCATGCAAGTAAACTCTGGATTGTGGAAACGGTCCATACCTTCGTTACGGAAGTTTTTTCCGATTTCGTATACGCCTTCAAAGCCACCTACGATTAATCGCTTCAGATAAAGTTCGGTAGCAATACGCATATACATTTCAGTGTTCAACGCATTGAAATGGGTAATAAATGGACGCGCACTTGCTCCACCTGCTATGGTCTGCAAAGTTGGTGTTTCCACTTCTGTGTAACCTGCTTCGTCAAAGAAGTTACGCATGGTTCTCAAAACGGTAGCACGCTTTTGGAAAGTCTCCTTTACGCCTTCGTTTACCACTAAATCGACATAGCGTTGGCGATAGCGGAGTTCTGGGTCGTCAAATTTATCGTAAGCAACACCGTCCTTGTATTTCACAATAGGAAGCGGTTTTAAGCTCTTTGAAAGCAAAGTAAGCTCTTGGGCATGGACAGAAATCTCGCCCATCTGTGTTTTAAAGACATAGCCTTTAATGCCTACGAAATCGCCAATATCAAGCAATTTCTTGAATAACACATTGTAAATATCCTTGTTTTCACCTGGGCAAAGGTCGTCGCGAGTAATGTAAACTTGAATTCTACCCTTGCTATCTTGTATTTCTGCAAATGAAGCTTTACCCATTACACGGCGACCCATAAGGCGACCTGCAATGACAACTTCACGCTTTTCGTCTTCTTTAAATTCCGATTTTATATCCGTTGAAAAAGCATTGGTTGGAAACTCTGCTGCTGGATATGGGTCAATGCCCATGTTGCGCAATTCCTGCAAGCTCTGACGGCGTACAATCTCTTGTTCTGATAATTCTAAAACGTTCATTTTATTTTAATCGAAGTATAATCTTATAATTTGCAAAAGTACGAAATTATTTGCAAATAATTGGTGTTTTAGCCTTTTTTAGTGTCAAGAACTTATGCAAGACCTTCCGAAAGCGTGCAATATATTGAAATTAACAAATAAATTCGCTTATCCTAATTACGTTAATTTCTGTTTACCACACAAGCTATTTGTTAATTTAAATCCAACATATAACTATCATACGTCCCGTATTCAAAAATAAAAAATATTTTTCTATGAATTTAGTCTCTATTCGTGTGCAATGATAAAACATTACATATCAACACCTTGCTTCAAAGAAATTATTTTTGTGCAATAATCATACAGTATTTATATTACCTATGGAACAAAACATAATACCAAAAGAACTATTTTTCAAATAAATCAGCCACATGTTTCTATCTAAAAATCACCTTTTCTCCCTTCAAAACCTATGCTTTTGCAGTTCAAAACCTATGCTTTTGCATTTCAAAATAGCCATCTACACAATTTACTACACATTTTAGGAATTATTAGAGCCAAAATTTTAGCAACTTTAAAATTAACATTTAATCTAAAATAAAACTATTTTTAACTATAAAACGTATTGGAAAATTTCTCTCGAAATATATTTTTCAATTACAAAGAAATAAAACTTATGCCCTCCAAGGTCACCGCGTAACCAACCCACTCACCGTATTTATATCCACAACGGAAAGAAAATTGTTATAAAATAATTGTACAAATAGGTTACAATAAAATAGAGATAAAGGTGGCATTCCCCCAAGGAGTGTTACCTTTATTTCTGTAGATAAAATGTAAAAAACATAACTAATTGTGATTTGTTTCTTCAAACATAAGGATTTTTTAAAAATAATGGTTACATTTGTAACATTATTCATTTTTTAAAAAGTAACATCTACAAAACAATTTTATGAAAAGAATATTACTTTCAGCACTTTTCGCAGCTGCAACAATACTTCCAACATTCGCAATTGGTCCTTCGCCACGAATTTGGACTACAAAGCAAAGTGATGGCACATTATTGAAATTCCGCCAACACGGAGTAGAACGAGTAGAATATTTCACCACATTGGACGGGAAATTCATGGTAAAAAATGCCAATGGTGATTTAGCTTACGCTATGATACAAGATGGAAAATTGGTTGCTTCACAATACATTGCGCACGAAGCTGGTAATCGTTCTAACGAAGAAAAAGCATTTTTGAACAATAATGATGTAGCCAATAAATTGAGTATATTACATACCACTCACCGACATGCCCGCCATGCACCTCTCAAAGCCATTCATGCCTCAACAGATGACGGATTAGGTAAATTCAATACAACAGGAGCGGGAGGTGTTAATAGCATTGGCACCCCAACTATTCCTGTAATCATGGTCGAATTTACCGATGCAAAATTTGATGCGAAAACAACAAAAGAAAAGTTGGAACGCTTTTATAACGAAGTGGGATACAAGGACGAATTACTATGCAAGGGGTCGGTAAAAGATTACTTTACTTCGCAAAGTCGTGGAAAATTTGTACCTACTTTTGAAGTTTTAGGTCCTGTAAACGTTAATAAAAGCTATAAAACATACGGCAAAAGAACGATTTATGATGAAGATTCTGATATTGACGGATTGGTAAGAGATGCCGTAAATGCGGCAACAGCCAAAGGATATAAATTTGACAACTTTAAGGATAAAGATGGAAAAGTGCAATTGGTGTGCATTCTTTATGCTGGAAAAGGACAAGCTACAGAAAGCAATGCAGACCCTAATACAGCAGACTTAATCTGGCCATGTCAAAACGATATCAACGAAACCATTGGCAATACGCACTTTAATTCCTTCTTCGTTGGTAACGAATTAGACCATGAAAACAAATTAATGGGTATGGGTATATTCTGCCATGAGTTTGGACATGCTTTAGGTTTACCCGACTTCTATAAAACAGACTATTACACAGATGGCGATGACCCATTCGGTTTTTGGTCTATCATGGACGGTGGTGCTTATGTAAACGATGCACGTGCACCTATCGGCTATACTGCATACGAACGTTCTTACTTAGGTTGGTTGGATATTAAAGAGTTGAAAAAAACAGAAGAAGTAGTTCTCGACCCTGTAAGCAATCCAAATGGAACATTAGCAGCATTGGTTCGCAACCCAGAAAATAACAAAGAATACTTCATTATGGAAAATCGCCATACAGATACATGGTATCCAGCATCATATACCTACGGCGATATTTGCACTTTTGGTAATGGTTTGCTGCTCACCCACTTCTCATACGATAAATATACTTGGGATAAAAACGTAGTAAACAACGATTACAATTTTAAACACGCATACGTTGTTACAGCTAATAACGAGAAGTTAAGTTTTAATGCTCGCCGTGAACATTTATTTGGAGTGAACAAAAAGCAGATAGATATCTTTGATTTTTGGACAGGAAAGTCTATTGGACAGCCTGTAAACAACATTGTTGTTAATCCTGATGGAACGATTAAATTCACTTATTCAATACTTGACCCAGCTGGAATAGAGAACGTAACAACCACGCAACAACAAGGTGATGGATACTATTACGACCTCCAAGGACGCCGTGTAACCCACCCTACTCACGGTATTTATATCCATAATGGAAAGAAAATTGTTGTAAAATAATATTCCAAATAGATAACAACGGAAAAGAAATAAAGGTAGCTATCCGCCAAGGGTTGCTACCTTATTTTAATTTATAGGAAACAAAAACAGTATTTCCTTTACGAATGCGCAATTTATTTATTATCTTTGCATAAGGCATAATTTCACTCGTACACGAAAATGGTTGCCAATAACAAGGATTTCATATTTTATAATATAGAAAAATAATGGATATAGAAAAACATCGCATAGCTTTGGAAAACGAAGACGGATTAAGTCGTACGTTAGGAATGCGCTTCCTATCTACACCCGAACCTGATACGCTCATGGCAAAAATGGCGGTAGACGATAGAAATAAACAGATTTTTGGCTTTCTTTCAGGTGGTGCTACGTTAGCATTGGCTGAAAATGTCGCTGGCGTAGGGTCGTTAGCACTCTGCCTGGCAAGGTTGCTTTAGGTATAAACGTTAGCGGCAGCCATGTAAAAGCCATGCCCTACGGTGGCACTGTTACTGCTTTTGGCAAACTTGTACATAAAGGTAAAACGCTCCATGTGTGGCAAGTAGACGTGAAAAACGATGAGGGAGAAATCATTTCAACTGTGAGTGTAACCAATTATGTCATCAATCCGAAACAAAAAAAATAAGGTAAAAAGAAATTATCTATGAGTCTTTTGCCATATATCGATTGCCTTACGCCAAAGAATGTACAAAAATGGTGCAACAAACTGCACCACTCGAGGTTGCATCGTTACAGGATTTGAATGGTAAAACAGGTTTTGTCATTGTGCCTTTTATGCCTTCTGCTCAATGCCCTATTCTTCTTTTGCAACCAGAAGAAGTCGTTACCTTGGCAGTAAAGCAACCCGAAACCATATTAAAAAAGGAGGTTAAGCCAACCGAAAGGAAGGAATATAGGGACGATTATCACAAGGATTTTGCAGTTTTTCATGAACAAATATGCAATGGAAGATTCTCTAAAATTGTTCTATCACGTTGCGTTGAAGAAGAAAAATCAAGCAACTTGCAAGCAGAAGAAATATTTTGGCGTGCTTGCCAACGCTATCCACGTCAATTTGTAGCCTTGTTTTCAACTCCTCAAACGGGTACATGGCTCATGGCAACACCCGAAATATTGCTCGATGGCAACAGTTCGAATTGGAAAACAATGGCATTAGCAGGTACAATGCCCTATCAATCGGACGAAATAATATGGTCGGAAAAGAACAAAGCCGAGCAACAATACGTGGCAAAATACATTCGCCAGTGTTTGGAACAGCACGCCACCGACATTGAAGAGCAAGGAGTTTACACCGCACAAGCAGCTAATTTGGCACACCTACGCACCGATTTTAAATTCCAATTGAAAGATAACACGCAAATAGGGACACTCTTAAACACATTACACCCTACCCCTGCGGTTTGTGGAATAGAAAAGGAAATAGCACGAAAGTTTATACTTGACAACGAAACAACCCCACGTCGCTATTATAGTGGCTTTGCTGGAGCGTTAAATTTAAACGGAAACACGCATCTTTACGTATCATTACGTTGCATGGAAATCATGGAAACAAAATGCCGATTATATGCTGGTGGCGGATTATTGACCGATAGTACAGAGGAAAGCGAATGGCAAGAAACCGAAGCAAAGTTGGCTACTATGCGCCAATTGCTTGAATAAAAAAAGAAAAGGAATTATGTTCAGTAACAAAGATAACGTTAATATTCTTACCGCATTGCTCATACAACACAACATTACCGATATTGTGGTCTGCCCTGGCTCGCGCAATTCGGCTTTGGTTCACAACTTTTGCGAGGCGGAAGACATGGTTTGTTACCCTGTTACCGATGAACGTTCGGCAGCATTCTTTGCCGTAGGCGTTAGCTTAGCCAAACATAAACCTGTTGTGGTATGCGTTACTTCGGGGTCTGCCCTATTAGATGTTGCACCAGCAGTGGCAGAGGCTTACTATCAGAACGTTCCTTTAATCGTTATTTCTGCCGACCGACCTGCGCAATGGATAGAACAAGGCGACGGACAAACCATGCCACAAGCCAATGTTTTAAGTCCGTTTGTGCGCAAAAGTGTAAACCTGCCTGAGCCAAAAGACGAGGAGGAACATTGGTTTTGCAATCGTTTGGTAAACGAAGCCTTGATAGAATGCAGCCGTATGGAGTATGGCCCCGTGCATATCAACGTGCCTATTAGCGAACCATTGTTCAACTATGATGTGGAAAAACTACCCCTTGAACGAAAAATAACGTGTTCGCAACAAATAAACGATAGCAATGCAGCACGCAAAATCGTTGAAAACATCGGCAAATGCGACCGTCCTCTCATCGTCATAGGGCAAGAAGCACGAAATAGAATGGAGGCGGTGAAGCATGAAATCAATGCGTTACGCAAACGATTTGTCATTGTTCAAGACAAACTTTCCGACGCTACTGAAGCCGAGCCACAAGCCATTGATGCGCTTTTGGCATCGACCGATAACATAGAAGCCTTGCGACCAGACCTTATTATATATATGGGCGGAACGATTGTAAGCAAACTTTTGAAGCGTTTTTTAAGGAATAGCAATCCCGAACACTCTATTTTAATTGACCCACGAGGCGAAATTCGTGATACGTTTATGAATCTTACCGATGCTGTTCAATGCTCTACTATCGATTTTATCAAACTTTTGGCAACTGAAACAAAGGCGATAAAATCTTCTAATTATTATAATTTGTGGCAAAAGGAGGGACAACGCGTTGGCAATATCGCCAAAAACTATGTCCCAACCTATTCGCAAATGCTTGCCACAAAGCTATTTCACGAAAAATTAAACCAATATAAAGTCGAACGACAAGTGGTTTATGGCAACAGTTCAGCAGTTCGTTTGGGCAATTTCTATTCCTCTGACTACATTTTTGTTAATCGTGGCGTAAACGGAATAGATGGTTCTTTGTCTACGGCAGTGGGCTTAGCAGCTGCCAATCCTACCGTAAAAACATTCTGTATCATAGGCGATTTGAGTTTTTTCTACGACCAAAATGCACTATGGAACAACAATTTACATAAAAACCTTGCTATCCTCTTGCTCAACAATAGCGGTGGCGGAATTTTCCTGCAACTTCCAGGATTGGAAAAGTCGGCACATCGTGCCACAATTATGGGCAGTGGGCTACCTGTAACCGCACAGGGCGCATGCCAAACCCATGGCATTCACTATCTTTCGGCTACTAATTCAAAGGAATTGAAGACAGGATTGGAACAATTTTTCAATCAAAAAGATAGTCCAATCCTATTGGAAATATTTACCGATACTGCCACCGATGCAGCAGCGTGGCAAACTTTCAATGAAGAAATAAAAAAGAACAATAAATAAAACATACAGATATGGCAAATAGAGAATGGAAAAGCATTGAAGGTTTCGACTTCAAAGAAATACTTTTCGAGGAATATAATCACATCGCAAAGATTACTATCAACCGTGAACGTTATCGTAATGCGTTCACACCGCTAACCGTTTGGGAAATTTCGCAAGCCTTTTCGTATTGCCGAGAAGCACTCGACATTCGTGTTGTGATACTTACTGGAGCTGGCGACAAGGCTTTTTGCGCTGGCGGAGATATGAATGTAAAGGGAAAAGGCGGCTATGTTGGGGGCGACGGTGTACCTCGTTTGAATGTTTTAGATGTGCAAATGCAAATTCGCCGTTTGCCTAAACCAGTCATTGCTATGGTCAATGGTTTTGCAATAGGTGGCGGACACGTGTTGCATGTAATGTGCGATTTGTCCATAGCGTCAGACAATGCTATTTTCGGACAGACAGGTCCAAAGGTGGGTTCGTTTGATGCTGGCTTCGGAGCCTCTTATTTGGCACGCATCGTTGGACAGAAAAAAGCACGCGAAATATGGTTTATGTGTCGCCAATACTCTGCCGTTGAAGCTGAAAGAATGGGATTGGTAAACAAAGTTGTACCATTCGATCGCCTCGAAGACGAGTGTGTAGCGTGGGCAGAGACCATGATGGAGCGTTCTCCATTGGCTTTACGCATGATAAAGGCAGGACTCAATGCTGAATTAGACGGTCAAGCGGGTATCCAAGAGTTGGCTGGCGATGCCACAATGCTCTACTATACGATGGACGAAGCGCAAGAAGGAGGGCGTGCTTTCTTAGAAAAACGTAAACCAGACTTCGACAAATATCCTCAATTCCCATAAGTAATTATGCTTACAAAAACTTGTTTGCGTAAAAAATCACGCCCCTACATCTTACCGACAACATTACAACCGATTAAGAGAAAATAATATTACTTCTCTAAAAACAACCATAATGATGCGCAAAATAACGATAATTTCTAAAATATTACACTTTCTGCAACCTGCGGAAACATCGCGTGGTGTCTATAAGACACGCCAAAGTTTCTACATTTCGCTCACTTCCGACGAAGAACCAGGGGTGGTTGGCATTGGCGAATGTGTTACTTTGCCCGACCTTTCGTGCGATGCTATGCCCGAAAAGGAGTATGAAAACAAACTAAGAGCCTTTTGTAACGATTACGAAAGGACAGGAATTATCGATTATGAAGCCATGCGCAATTATCCTTCTATGCTCTTTGGACTCGAAACAGCAGTTGCTCAACTCGGTTCAAAGGGCAGTTTAAACTTCTTCGATACTCCTTTTGGGCGTGGCAAAGAAGGTATTCCAATCAACGGATTGGTATGGATGGGAACTTTTGACGAAATGTTTCAACGTTTAGAAACAAAGTTAAAACAAGGTTTTCATTGCGTAAAACTAAAAATTGGAGCAATCAATTTCGAGCGAGAATTGGACTTAATACGCCACATTCGTCAGTCGTTTAGTGCCAAAGATGTGGAATTAAGAGTTGATGCCAATGGTGGTTTTTCGCCCAAAGAGGCTCTCTCACGATTGGAAGCCTTAGCCAAATATGATATTCATTCCATAGAACAACCCATCAAACAGCACCAATGGGCAGAAATGGCGCAGCTTTGTGCCAATACTCCCCTCCCTATTGCGCTTGACGAAGAACTCATTGGGGTAAACGAACATGACGAAAAAGTGGAATTATTAGAAACCATTCGCCCACAATACATTATCCTTAAACCTTCATTACATGGCGGAATGGCAGGTACAAAAGAGTGGATTGAATTGGCTAACGAGCGAAATATGGGTTCGTGGATTACTTCTGCTCTCGAAAGTAACGTGGGGTTAAACGCAATAGCCCAACTCACTGCAAAGATTTATGGCAGTGGAATTACTCACGCACAAGGCTTAGGAACGGGACAATTGTTTGCTGACAACATCGCAATGCCACTCGAAATTCGTGGCGACCAACTATGGATTTCCCAGAAAGAAGCCCACATACATATCGTATAATCAATTATTTGCTGGCAAAAACAAGATGACTTTACAAGAATTTCTCGCTGAATGGCACAACGTTTCCCCTACCCTAACCGTACATACGAGTGGGTCTACGGGGAAACCGAAACCTATTTGTGTGGAAAAAGCACGCATGCTCAACTCTGCACGCATCACTTGCAATTTTTTAGGTTTAGAAAAAGGCGACACTGCCCTACTCTGTATGCCTTTAGACTATATTGCTGGCAAAATGATGGTGGTAAGAAGTATTGAGCGAAACCTTAAATTATTGAGTGTGAAACCTTCGGGAAATCCTCTTTCAAACGACTCGTTAGCCGATTTAAACAACCCTGATGAAAGCATAACCTTTGCCGCAATGGTGCCTTTGCAAGTCTTCAACACGCTGAAAAACAAAGAAGAATGCGAACGACTGAAAGCCATAAAACATTTGATTATAGGTGGTGGAAGTATTGACACCGACCTATCTAACCAATTAAAAGACTTCCCAAATGCGGTGTGGAGTACCTACGGTATGACCGAAACCTTATCGCACATCGCTTTAAGACGCCTTAATGGCGAAGAAAAAAGCGAGTGGTACACACCTTTCAATGGTGTAAAAGTGTCGCTCAATAACGATGGTTGCCTAACAATAGCAGCCCCTATGGTGAGCCAACTTCCCCTTTTAGAAACCAACGACATAGCTGAATTGCAGCAAACAGCATCAGGCAAAACTAAATTTCGCATCTTAGGTCGCAAAGATAACACCATTAATTCTGGTGGAATAAAAATTCAAATGGAAGAAATTGAACGTGCTTTGCGCCCTTATCTAATTGCGCCATTTGCAATAACCAAACGTCCTAACAAAAAATTTGGTGAGGAAATAGTCCTCATAACCGAATCAAACTCGCTCGATTCTGTCCGTTCTATTTGTCAAGATAAGCTTCCACGCTATTGGCAACCAGCATTTTACAAAACCGTACAAAGCTTACCAACTACTGAAACTGGCAAAATTGCACGGGCAAAAGTTTTAGAAATTGCATGTAACAGCTAATCTACGGCTGACGAAAAATTACACAAATCACAATTATTAGGTATTGCCCATTCAAAAAGGTCTATGTATTTTTGCATCACAAATATATTTTAATAAATGAAAAAGCAACTTTTACTCTTAATTTGTATGTTCGTTGGATTATCTATCCAAGCACAAAACACTTTTCCACAGACTACAATTTCGCACAATGATGACCCTCATGGGTGACTATTTGCAGGAGGTGCCTTAACATTTTGGAACAATCCAGATGACAAAAGTCTTACTTTTGACTTTAGTCCAGAAGTTGGTTATCTTTTTAATAATACTTGGGGCGCAGGGATTATGCTTGCTTACGAATATGAAAAAGAAACAGAAGACGGAATAAAAACAACTTCTAATGCTTTCAAAATAGCTCCTTTCGTGCGTTGGTATTATGTTCACAATGGACCGTTCAACTTATTTTTAGATAGCGGTTTAGGTTTTGATTTTGGTAAAACAAAGACTAATGGAGTGAAAAACGACCGCCACGGCTTTGAAATAGGCATTCGTCCAGGTGCTTGTGTAGACCTAACCGAAGGACTTTGCCTTTGTCTGCGTATGGGTTTCATGGGCTATTGAAACGACTATCATGGTGGCGAAGAGCCTAAAATAGGCACAACTGGTTTTGGTTTGCGCTTTGCTCCCGAAGAATTAATGATAGGGTTAGAATTAGAATTTTAATAAAAATACGATTCTAAATCATATTTTTTAAACATATATCGCCTACTTTCATGATGAAAATAGCGATATATGTTTTTATCCTTCCCTCAAAAAGTCTAATGCCTCTCTTATCATTTCTTCGCTTGCGGTTTGATTGATAGCAATTTTACCAACATCTTGCAGAAGCGTGAAGTTAATGGTGCCACCGTGATTCTTTTTATCGTGCTGCATGAGCGAAATTAACTCCAAATAATCATCGCACGAAATTGGAAGCACACCATAATGGGCTTTAATAAAGTTTACGACGTGGCGCATTACTTCCGTTGGAAAACCTTGCAACACCACTGAAAGATACAATTCGCAAACGATTCCGTAAGCCACAGCATAACCATGCAAGATTTGATTTCGGCGCATTGCCCACGATTCAAAGGCATGACCAAATGTATGACCATAGTTCAATGCCTTGCGAATGTTCTGTTCGTGTGGGTCTTTTTCTACTATTTTTTTCTTTACTTCAACACTTTTTTCCAGAAGAGCGAACAACTTTTTCAAGTCAATATCGTCTATATCGAAGGTTAAAAGTTCTGTCAAATGACTTCGTTCTGATAACAATCCGTGTTTCAACATCTCTGCATAACCACTCAAAATGTTTTCCTTATCCAACGTTTTGAGCCATTTCGTGTCAATCAACACGGCTTCGGCATCGCAAAAAGCCCCAATTTCATTTTTCAGACCACCGAAATTTATTCCTGTTTTCCCGCCAACACTTGCATCAACCATCGCTAAAACAGTCGTGGGAAGATTGATAAAACGCATTCCACGTTTGAAAGTTGCAGCCGCAAAGCCTCCCAAATCGGTTATCATTCCGCCACCAAGATTTATCAGCAGTGAGTGGCGTGTTGCTTTTTCCTTTTGCAAATAGTTCCAAACCTGTGTCAATGACCCTAAAGTTTTATTGTTATCGCTGCTCGGAATGGTGATGCAGACGGAATTTTTAAGACAATAGAAATGCTGAACTATTGGATAACAAGCCTCAATGGTTACGTCGTCGGTAAGAATAAACACCTTGTCGGGCTTGCATTCATCTATGAATTGCGACAACGTACATTCCAATTCAGCGGTAAAAATAATAGGGTGTTTCATTGCTTCGTGGGTCTATTGTTTGCCACAAAAATACATTTTTTCTTCCTAATAGCAGTATGTTAAAGTGGGAATTGTGCCATAATCTATGCTTTTTTACTTACTTTTGCGGTCGAAAAACAAAAATAACAAATTAAAATGAACGGATTTTATACAATAGGCCTATTGATTGTAGCAAATATTTTCATGACTTTTGCATGGTATGGGCATCTTAAATTGCAACAAATCAAGGTTATATCCGACAATACGCCCCTTTATTTTGTCATTCTCATGAGTTGGGGATTGGCTTTAGCCGAATATTGTTGCCAAGTGCCAGCCAATCGTATAGGCTACGTTGGCAATGACGGAACTTTTTCACTCATGCAACTAAAAGTCATTCAAGAAGTCATTTCTTTGGTCGTATTCACCATTTTTACAGTTGTTTTTTTCAATGGCGAGAGCCTTCATTGGAACCATTTCGCAGCCTTCGCCTGCCTCATCTTAGCCGTTTTCCTTGCCTTCATGAAATAAGCCAAGTCGTTTCTTTATAAAAAAATAATAAAAAAGGCTTTATTTATACAGCTTATTCAGTCAGTTAATACATACTATTTTATGAAAGCTATTTGTTTGTTAGTCGAAACAGCCTATTTTGTCGTCCAAAACAGCCTGTTTTGAAGTGTAAAATAGGCTGTTTTGGAGTACAAAATAGTAACTTTTATCAAAAAAGATATTATAGGCTGGTTCTATAAATTACCACCGCATATAGTCATTAAATTTTTATGAAATACGTTTAAAGCTAATTTATAGAACCAGCCTATAAATAAAATAAAAAACTATTTCTTTAAGTATTCTTGCACTAATGCAACCCAATAGGTTGCACCTCTCGAAAGCATTTGTTGATTGAAAACATAATGAGGATGGTGAACCATCTGAGTATCGCCATTGCCCATCACACAATAATTTCCTGGTTTTTTTTGTAGCATGAAAGCAAAGTCTTCGCTACTCATATAGGGGTGCATATCCTCGCTAACTTGGTCGTTTCCAAAGGTATCTCGAGCCACTTGAGCCGCCCAGCGAGTGTTTTCGGGTGTATTGATTAAGACTGTTCCTGCTACACCTTCGTGAATTTTGTATTCACAATTATAGCTTTCAGCTTGAGCTTTGGTAATGAAACGAATACGGTCAAGCACGAATTGACGTACTTTCGAATCCATATTGCGGATACTAAGTTGAAGGGTTGCCGTCTGAGGTACTGAATTACCAGCCACGCCAGCATTAAATGCGCCCACATTTACAACCGTATTGCTCCATGGTGAAATATTTCTACTCACAATAGTTTGCAATGCCATGACTAACGAAGCACCACATACCAATGGGTCAATGCTGAGTTCAGGCATCGAGCCATGCGAAGCCTTACCAATGAGTTCTATTTCCCAATTGTCTACCGCTGACATGGTTTCATTTTCATGAAAATAAAACTTTCCAAGTTCCAATCCAGGCATATTATGCATACCATATACAGCATCTACGGGGAAACGTTCAAAGAGTCCATCGGCAATCATTGATGTTCCTCCTTGCATGGTTTCTTCTCCTGGTTGGAAGATGAAACGAACAGTTCCGTTAAAATCATTATGTTCGGATAAATATTTAGCCGCTCCCAACAACATGGTAGAGTGTGAATCGTGTCCACAAAGATGGGCTATGCCTTCGTTTTGGCTTTTATAAGGTAAATTGTTGTCTTCAGCAATAGGCACTGCATCAAAGTCTGCTCTTAATCCGATAGACTTTGTTCCATTGCCAACAGTCATGGAAGCCACAATGCCTGTTCCACCAACCCCTTTTGCCACATCGTAGCCCCATTCTTCAAGTTTTGATGCAATATATTGGGAAGTCCAATGCTCTTCCATTGACAATTCTGGGTGTTGATGAAGGGCACTCATCCATTCTTTCATTTCGGATTGTAATACCGAAAGAGAGTTGATTAATTCTTGATTCATATTTTTTTTAATTCTTAGAAGTAAAAAAATGAAGTTAGTATTTTACTCACTTATTCTTTCACTTATATCCTGATACTATTATTGTGCAACTCTCTGGTTATAAACAGAATGAAGCAATTATTAGATTTTACATTATCGTGCTTTTTACCGCTCAATTATTTCTTTTTCAAATCTAAAATCATTTTGCCTACAAAGATTGCCGATTTGCCATTTTGGTCGATTCCGATTTCTTTTCCGTCAAGATTTTTCACATAAAGGAGTTCTTGAAGGAAGGTGTGAGAGTGTCCGCCCAATACTAAGTCAATGCCGCGAGTTCCTGCCACGAGTTCTTCATCGCTAATGCCCTCAATGTTTACCCCCAAATGGGAAATACATATAATAAGGTCGCATTTTTGTTTCTTCAATTCATTGACACATTTTTGCGCACATGGAATTGGATTCATATACTTTAAAGGACCATAATTGGCTTCTAAAACTAAACCTTTTAGTTCGGGAGAAACACCGAAAACACCAATTTTAAGTCCTTTTTTATTTAATATAATGTAGGGTTTCACTATTTTTGCTAATTCGGTATCGGCAAAATCGTAGTTGGCACATACAATTGGAAAGTTCAAAGCCTTGAACATTCGCGTCATATTGTCGAGTCCAAAGTCGAACTCATGGTTGCCTATCGTACCCGCATCGTAGTGCATTTGGTTCATTAACCCTACTTCAACATCGCCTTTAAACATAGTAAAATAAGGCGAACCTTGACAGAAATCACCACTATCAAATAGCAACAAATCGGGGTCTTTGATTCTTTCTTCCTTCAACATGGAGATACGGCGTTCAAATCCAGCACGTCCAGCACGCATTGTATCGGCAAGCGTTGTATTAAAAGGCATAATTTGGCTGTGCGTATCGTTGGTATGCAAAATGGTAAGTTGCTTTTTTTGTGCGAAACCCACCATACTGAACATACAAAGGGCTACTAATAATATTTTCTTTTCCATTGTTTCAAGTCGTTTTATAGATTATTTTAAAATTATAACTGGAGGGATTTTATCTTCATTAGCAAAATAAGCGATGCGCCCCTCGGTCTTACTATTAATCTTTTTCCCTTGTGCGGTCATTGCTTTGAAATAGTTCAAAATGATAAAGCGTGTATTATTCGATGCGTCTTGTGGCGAATTGAATTCTGTTTTCATCTTGAACGCCTCCATTTTGTCGTTTCCTTGCGCTAAATAATCAATGGTTGCAATGCGATATTTGGCAGTAGGGACAATCTCTTTATTGTGCAAACGTGCGAATTGCAGTAGATTATCTTGCGACAATCCGATTTGTACTCCCTCGCTAACTCCCTCGCCACCAACGTGGGCTATTTGTCTAAAAAGTTCCAAAACCTTGTCGCCCGTGAGCGTAAGAAAACATATTTTGTTTTCAAACGGAGCAATATCGTTCACATCGCCCACAGTAACATCGCCTTTAGGCAATGCCGCACGAATGCCACCAATATTATAAACAGCAAAATCAACCTGCTCATTGTAGTCTTTTGCTGCCCAAACTAAGATGTCGGCAAGCAAATTTGAAAGGTCGCTTTCAGGTCGTTGCACCTTCATATAATGGTCAGACTGTGCCACAATCGGACTCATTATGCTGTCTACCTGATGCTTATAAGGAGCAAGAAAAGCTGCTGCTTGCGCATCTTTGTTGTTGTCAAAACGTGCGTCAATAGTTATTCTTGAACGCTGAACATTCTCTAATTTGTAGTGAGAGGCACACGATGCAAATGATAATGCTACGGCAATGCCACCCAATAAATTCATCTTTTTAGTCATATCTATATTTTTTCTTATCAAAGATATTGCAAACGAGCGCAATGCAAACTTGTTTTTCTTTGTAGGGGCGTGATTTATCACGTTCCTAACACCTACGAAAAATCTCTTTTACTTATTTAGGAACGTGATAAATCACGCCCTTACGCATTGCTGAGTGCAGCTATATCTTATGCAAAGATACTAAAAACTGAGAAAAACTCCCTATTCATTTCATTTGTTTTTGCGCTTAATGTACAAAATATAGTTAAAGAACATTTATAATAATATAAGATTTGATAGATTATCAAATTATTTGTCGTAACTTTGCAGCGCTTTTCGGTATAACCGCTGGACACGGAAGAGTCGTGTTCCATGTTGTATTGGAACGACAAACAATATTAATTAATAGAAAAATGGATTTAATTAAAATTGCTGAAGAAGCATTTGCAACCGGCAAGAAGCACCCAGAATTCAGAGCTGGAGACACTGTAACTGTCGCTTACAAAATCGTCGAAGGTAACAAGCAACGTATTCAGCTTTACCGTGGTGTTGTAATCAAGATTAATGGTGAAGGTGAAAAGAAGCGTTTCACTGTTCGCAAGATGTCAGGTACTGTTGGTGTAGAACGTATTTTCCCAATGGAATCTCCAAACATTGACTCTATCGAAGTGAACAAGCATGGTAAAGTACGTCGCGCTAAGCTCTACTACTTACGTAACCTTACTGGTAAGGCTGCTCGTATCAAGGAAAGAAGAGTTATTACAGCTAAGAACGACAAGTAATTCCCTTGCAAATCCAAAAATAAAAAAGGTTCGGAACAATTTTGTTCTGAACCTTTTTTAATTAAAAACAGTTTTATATCTCCCCTACTTCCTTATTATCAGCAAGTTACAAGCAAAAAGTATCCTTCGTAGGGGCGTGATTTATCACGTTCCTCTAAGCAAAATTTAGGGTGTTAGGAACGTGAATCGAGTTGTTGAGCAAAGCGAAAAAATCACGCCCCTACGCTAACGCCCTTGTTCATTAATGATGTTTTAGATACCATTTTAAAGATGCAAAAATATTTTTTAAACACTCAATTGGAAATAAAAATCAATCTTCATTATCCTCATAATTAATCTGCCCATCGGTTTCTCCGTGCAGTGCTTCTTGCAAATCGTGCCAATTTTGAAAACCAGCAAAGAGTGCTAAGCGGTCTAACGTCTTCTTTGATGGTTTGTCTTTGGTAAGAACGTAGCCCCAAAGTTTACGCAATGATTTTGATTGCAAGTGTATATTGCGCTTACGCAATATAGCTGAAACTCTTTCATAATCAACCGAGAGATGAGCGTATTGCGGTATTTTGCGTTCAAACTCCACAATAAATTTTTTCAAAGCCTTTCCCATTTTCTATAACTCAACTTTTCGACTGCAAAATTACGAAAAGATTGGAATATAGAACCATTTATGAAAAGAATTTTAGGCGGGGCTAAAAATTAGTTTTGTCTATTCTGAGTTTCTTATTAAATCGTTTCTCTTTTTTATTCACATGATAGATTTTACTTTCATATAAGCAAAAAGACACCATAACGAGAATTTAACTCGTAGATAGCCACGTGTCAAATGCAGTTTTGAAATAATTTGGTTTTGAGCAATATTCCCCCAAATAAGGGTCGTCAGCATAACTTGCATTACCTGAATAACCATTCTTTTGATCCACAATAGTTTCCCAAGTAAAGAAATAATAGTACTCTCATGAGAGGATTACAATACTCTCCTGGGAGGACTACAGTACTTTCACGAGAGTACTGACCATGGAATAAGTCACATTTAGCTATAGAAAAAGGAAATGCTATCGTCATAAATTCTGCAAATATTGTTACCTTTGCAACCAATAGAAAAATAACATCTAAATGTTTCATTTTCAAAAATTCAAACGATATTATTTCATTGGCGGGGGAATGCTTCTGCTACCTTCATTAGTATTTATAATTGGCAGATTATTACCTCCTTCACAAGCCGACATAGAGGATTGCACAACAATAGTGGAACAGCAATCTTACTACCAATTGGAGATAAACAGCAAGCCAATTCTATTCTTTGCCGATTACAAGGATAAAGAATTCAGCGGAGGAGTTACCAATGCAGATTCCATTGTTACCCGAAAAGTACGCACAACAGCTTATTGGGTAAATCGTTATCAGCTCCTGCCGAGTTGTTTTGGGCGTCTTGTTACCAAACGAGGAAACATTCCGTCAGCAATTATCAATTTAAGTAGTAGTAAGTTGCAAGCACTTATCAAGAAAGAAATACAGGTAGCCGATGATGAATTGGCTGGCTTTCAAACTCAACTCAACGAACTGTCCTATTACATGCGCATACATAACGTGAGCGATTTCGGATACAATCGTGTTGCCGATTACCATAAAATAGTGGAAGAGCGCATGGATTCGCTGCAAAAAGTTATAGATATTTTAGAAAAAATCTCCACGTCAGCACATTTAAAAGTGAAGCAAATCAATCGTTATTTTGTAAAGCAAAAAGGCACATTAGCTTCTATTCCATGCCATCGTGTTGAAATTTTCGATACGGGAAATATGTTGTTACAGACTGACAACGAGCGCACTCCACTGCGTGTTACAACTGCTATCAGAGCGAGCCGAGCGCAAGAAGAATTAGCAAAACTCCCCCCTCGTGCCGATGTAATGCTCAATAAGCCGTTACAACGTGGCATTCCCGACTCGTTAGGCTATTATATTGGTGAAACAAAACACGGAATACCAAATGGTTACGGAGAACATTTTGGACATAATGGCAGTTTTTTTAGTGGGCATTTTGCAGAAGGATTGCCGAACGGATTTGGATTTTACATTGCTCCACACAAGTATTTACAAGTAGGAGAATGGAAAGATGGTGTCTTCAAAGGCGAAAAATTAAGCTACAATGGTGAGCGAATTTATGGTATAGACATTTCAAAACATCAACACGAAAAGAATAAAAAACGCTACACAATAGATTGGGATAAACTTAGAATAACCGACTTGGGCGTGATTAGTTCGAAGAAAATAGAAGGAAAGGTGGACTACCCCATCTCCTTTATGTACATAAAATCGACTGAGGGGTGTACGGTTTTGAATAATTATTACCGTTCCGACTATGCGCAAGCACGCCAACATAACATAAAAGTGGGGGCTTATCATTTCTTTTCTACTACTTCATCGGGAGCAGCACAAGCCAATTATTTTTTAAAAAACACGCTCATTAAGAAAGGCGACCTTCCTCCTGTACTCGATGTAGAGCCTACCGACTTACAAATTCAAAAGATGGGCGGTGCAGAAGTAATGTTTAAACATGTACGCGCATGGCTTTCAACAGTTTATAAGCATATAGGAGTGTGTCCAATACTCTATATCAGTCAGATGTTTACCAAGAAATATTTACCCTTAGCCATTGACATTCAAGGCGATTATTTCGTATGGATAGCACGTTATGGCGAGTATAAACCGAAATAAAGCTAACCTATTGGCAGTTAAGTCCTGACGGAAAAGTGCGTGGCATACATGGCGACGTGGATATAAATGTATTCAATGGGTATAAAAATCAATACGAATTGTTCTTGAAGAAATATTGTATCAAATAAAATCAAATAAATAATGAAAGACCTAAAAACTAACAAAATTGTAAAAAATAGGCGATTTTTTGCCTTGTTTTTAATTTTTTTTATGTTGCGTGTCAATCCATGCGCAATATAAAGTCGTTGGAGAAGATGATGGGGCAGCTGTCGCTTATGCTACTATCCATGCAGAAAACGGAACGCCATTAGGCCTAACCAATGAAAAAGGCATTGTTCCCCAAACTATAAAAGAAGCAAATGGAACAATAACCATTCGTCAGATTGGTTATCAAACAACTACCATAGATTTGAAGAATGTAACTGATGGCATCATAAAAATGAGACCAGCAGTTCACAATATGAACGAAATTGTAGTCAGCTCACAAGGAAAAGAATACATACGCATACGTGGATATTATCGAAATTTTATGGAAGAGAATGGAAAATTGTGTTATTTTCAACAAGGAGTTGAAGACTGCTATTTTAAATTAAATGGGAAATTATCAAAATCAACGCGTTTACAAAGTAGTATTCATTATTCGCCTGATATAAAATTAAAGGACAATGGTAAATTACCAAATGTTGGAAAATTGTTTAGTTCCTTATCTATTTCCACTAATGGGCGTCCTAAGATTAATATTTACAACACTTCCGAATTGTTAGCAAGAACAGATAGTATGCTAACCGACTCTATTTCGCATACACGGAAAGCACGTTTTCATATTGATGGACAAAACAAAACTATTTCAATGAGTATCGATACGAAAGATTTTTATGGTAACAAATCGTTCAATTTAAGTTTGTTAGGGAAGCTAATCGGACTGAAACAATTTCATATAGAAGGGTATAAAAAGAACCAAATATACAAACGAGTTGAAGGAAAAGGATTTTATACCGTGCGCGATTTATTAAGTGAGTCAGAACATCTCCAATTGCTTGTAAAAGAAAAAAAAAGACATAAAATCACGTAATATCACTTGGTTTGGTGAAAAGTACATCATTGATTACGAATTGTTAAGCAAAGATGAAATGAAAGAAAAATATAAAAACACAGCAACATCACTTAAATTGAAAACACCCGATGATATTCCGACACTCCCAACCGCTTATGTTGAAGCATTAAAAACAATGAAAGTGTACGAAGATAAATAATCTTTCACAAATTCTGTAATGCCATTTTTCTATTGTATCTTTGCATCCACAAAGATTATAGATTATTTTCAAATTACAGATAGAGATTATAAAGTACTAATTATTAATATTTTAAGGACAAATAAGTTATATGAGCGAAGTTAAAAAGAAAATTATTTATCAAGAATTTAAAAATCTTATCGCCATTACTTTTGCTATTGGCATTGGTAGTTTTGGTTGGTGTGCATTTATTCTTCCACATAAAATACCAATCGGAGGTATTGCGGGTATTTCGTCAGTCCTTTTTTGGGGCACTGGAATCCCTGTCCAATACACTTATTTTATATTAAACATAGGATCATTATTGATTGCACTCAAAATTTTAGGCTGGAAATTTTGCGTACGCACTATTGTTTCCGTTTCTATTTTTAGTATCTTCACCTCCATTTTCCAACATTTATTAGAGGGGCATACTCTCTTTCTCAATGAACCTTTCTTAGCTTGTGTCGTGGGCGGCTCTCTCTTGGGTTTGGGTATAGGTATTGCGCTCCAATACAATGCAAGTACAGGTGGTTCAGATATTATCGCAGCCATGATAAATAAGTATCATGACGTGTCTTTAGGCAAAGTTATTTTAGCTTGCGACCTTATCATTATCACCTCTGGTTATTTAGTTTTAAAGAATTGGGAAAACATTATCTACGGTTATATTGCTTTGATTATCATGTCGGGCATGGTCGATTACGTCATCAATGGTATGCGTGGCTCAGTTCAATTTTTCGTTGTTTCCGACAAATGGAAAGAGATTGGCAACGCCATTAATAACGATGTTCAACGTGGTTGCACCTTGATTGACGCTCGTGGTTTCTATACGGGCAAAGAATTGGGTATGCTTTTCATTCTTGCACGCCGTGCCGAAACTCATAGCATATTCCGTGTTATTGACGAAATAGACCCAGAAGCCTTTGTTTCTCAAAGTGCTGTCAATGGAGTTTATGGCATAGGTTTCGACAAATTGAAGGTTGGTAAGCGCAAAAAGATAGCCAACGATAGCCTAAAAGTTAATGAAAATCAGTAACTTTGCGGTATGAATTATGATGAAATCAAAGATAAACGTATTGCAGTGCTGCTCTCTGGCGGTGTCGATAGTTCTGTTGTAGTCTACGAATTTGCACGGCTCGGACTTACGCCCGATTGCTTTTATATCCGTATTGGCCCTGAAGAAAAGGAAGAATGGGATTGTAATTCGGAAGAAGATGTTGAGATGGCGACAGCAGTTGCACGCCGTTTCGGTTGCACGCTGAAAATCATTGATTGTCATAAGGAGTATTGGGGTCAAGTAACAAAGTACACTATGGACAAGGTGCGGGCTGGTTTTACTCCAAATCCTGACGTGATGTGCAACCGAATGATTAAGTTTGGTGCTTTCCATGAGAAGTGTGGAAAGGATTACGACCTTATTGCGACGGGGCATTATGCGCAAACAAAATGGATAGAGGGTAAGAAATGGCTTTGCACAAGCCATGACCCTGTGAAAGACCAAACCGACTTTTTAGCGCAAATCTATGATTGGCAACTCAAAAAAGCGATATTCCCAATTGGTCATTACGAGAAAAACGAGGTGCGAGAGATTGCCGAACGTGAGCATCTTATCAATGCAAAACGAAAGGATTCGCAAGGAATTTGCTTCCTTGGCAATATTGATTACAACGAATATGTGCGCCGTTATCTTGGCGAACAGGTTGGCGATGTTATCGAATTGGAAACGGGGAAAAAGATAGGACAACACAAGGGTCTTTGGTTTCACACGATTGGACAACGCAAGGGCTTAGGCTTCGGTGGAGGTCCTTGGTTTGTAGTGAAAAAAGATGTTGCCAACAATGTGCTTTTGGTTAGTCATGGCTACGACCCACAGACGGCTTACAAGCAAGAATTTAAGGTACACGACTTGCATTGGCTAACAGAATCGCCAAAGAATGAAGTTGTTGAAAACAGCGAAAAGCCTAATCATTGGATTCCAATTCGCTTCAAAATTCGCCACACACCTGAATTTCATAAAGGCTATTTAGAAATGATTTCAGCCGAAGAAGATGGCAAGGAAACAGAAGCCATGGTGCATTCAGAGGAGAAAATACATGGTGTTGCGCCTGGGCAGTTCTGCGTCATCTACGACAAAGAGCATAACCGCTGCTTCGGGTCTGCCGAAATCACAATTTAAGATAGATTTTTAGCAAATATGAAAGAGCCTGTTTTGATATTCAAAACAGGCTCTTTTGATGTTCAAAACAGGCTCTTTTGATGTTCAAAACAGGCTCTTTTGATGTTCAAAACAGGCTCTTTTGATGTTCAAAACAGGCTCTTTTGTTGTTCAAAACAGTCGGTTTCATTTTTCAAAGCAATCTTCTATCAGTGCATCTCCCCCCCTACTCCACATTTATTTCGTACGTTTTATGACTAATTGAGCTAAAAAAATGGTAGAAAAGAATAGGACAATCCCATAAAATTCATATATTTGTAACATAATAAAAAAGATTGCTTATGATTCTACCCATAATATTATTCCTAATCTTGCTCATTGCACCCGATGTTTATCTATGGTTACACCTCATAGAACCCATGAAAACATGGTGGATTAGCACAATATGGTTTGTGCCAACAGCCCTGTCTTTGTTGTCGTTTTTCATGGCTCGTGCAGGCTTTTACCATAATACCTTCATGCGTATTATGTTTGCGTTCATCTTAATATTTGCCCTTCCAAAAATTATTTTTATCCTCCTCGACTTCTTTGTGATGTGGCAAATAGCCTTAGGGGCTGCTCTCATGGTTGATTTGATTTTCCTTTACGGATTTTTCTTCGGCTGGCGACGCATTATCGTGCGCGAAACTGTATGTGAATCCGACCTCTTGCCCGATAGTTTCAATGGCTATCGCATCTTGCAATTTAGCGATTTGCACGTGGGGACATACATTCAAAATCCTAAATTTATCAAGAAGTTGGTGAGAATAATGAATGAACAGCAAGCCGACCTTGTCGTCTTCACAGGCGATTTGGTAAACATTCACGCTGAAGAAGTACTGCCCTTTATGAGCGATTTACGCACAATAAAGGCAAAAGATGGGGTATTTAGCATCATGGGAAATCATGATTATTGCGAATACGGCATGGACGCTGCGCACGAGAAAAAGCAGAAAGAAACAGAACCCATAAAAGAATCAACTGCACACCGCCATCAACGCATTTTAGAATATTTGGAAGAACGCATGGGTTGGAAAATGTTGATGAACGAACACGTTACCATTGTGCGAAAAAATAATGCAAAAGAAGAAAATAAAGAAGAAAAAATCGACTTGATAGGAGTAGAAAACATAGGAAAACCACCCTTCAAAAGCATGGGAAATCTGCCGAAAGCAATGAAAGGATTGGAGGAAGGAACATTCAAAATATTGCTCAGCCACGACCCAACCCATTGGCGACAAGGCGTTTTACACAAGACGGATATTGCATTAACTCTCGGGACACACCCACGCAGGACAACTGCGCATAGGAAAGTTCTCGCCTGCAAAATGGGCATACAACGAATGGGGCGGAAAATACATGGAAGACGGCAGCATGCTGCACATCTCACCAGGCATTGGCGGCACCGTTCCATTCCGTATTGGAGCTTGGCCTGAAATAAATGTGATAACGCTGAGAAAGAAAAAAGAATAAGGGTAGGATTGCAGTGTATACTGTTCAAAATTATTTCTTCATCTTTTATTAAACGATGTCTAAAAATAATTCATCAACGAACAAGGGCGTATACCGTAGGGGCGTGATTCATCACGTTCCTAACACCCTAAATTTTGTTATGAGGGGCGTGATTCATCACGTTCCAACACCCTAAATTTTGTTATGAGGAACGTGATAAATCACGCCCCTACGGCATACGCCCAACTATGTTTTAATTATATAAATGCTTTTAAACCAATGTGTTAATCACTTCTTCGCGTGTTGCAGGAAGGTAATCTATCACTGGAATTTCAGGCATGGTATAGCAACCTGGAGCCAAACGCATCGTAGCACGAGCGCAATTTACAAGTACTTGGGCAGTGAGTGCAGGGTTGTTAATACTCATATTGAACTCAAAATGTTGGTTTTGAGTCTTACCACTCACACCTTTGCGTATCAAATGAACGCCATGACCCATATCACGCACATCATCAACGCTTGCTACAGCAAATACATGGGTTTCATCGTGAGAGAAATAAGGGTCGGCTTTTATCGCTTTTGTTACTTCCTCGAGCTTTGCACCTTCTTCCAATTCAACGTAAACCATACGGCGGTGTATGCCTTCGCCCAATGGAATTGTAACAGAAAGGGCATTTTTCACACCTTCTTTTCCACGAACACAAACCGAATGACCCATTGACATACCAGGTCCGAAGTTAGTATATGAGAGTCCTTTTGGTGCAAGACTTTCCATCAAGATGCGCACAACAGAATCAGAACCTGGGTCCCAACCAGCTGCAATGACACTAACTTTTTCCGCCTTCTTACAATTTTCCATTTGCTTTGTGCGGTATTCCAAAATGCTTGTATGTATATCAAACGAATCGACTGTGTTGATGCCCATTGCGACTATCTTCTCTGCATAGTCAGGACAGCTGCGTGTTGGTGCTGCAAGAATAGCCACATCAACATCTTTTAGCTTTGAAATATCGTCTACAACCTCGTAAGGAGTAAGTTCTAATGGTTTGTCTTTATCACCCTGACGGCGTACAATGCCTGCAATTTCGAAATCTTTAGCAACTTCAAGTGCCTCAATAGCGTAGTGTCCAATGTTGCCGTAGCCCACTACTGCCGCTCTTATTTTCTTCATATTCTTTACCTTAATTTTTGTTTTACCTATTTATACAATTGCAAAAGTACAGCAAAAATGTGGTTTAGTAGTATTTTAGTTTGATTTTTTAACTAAAACTATTCGATTTTAATTTTGCTTACTTCTAACAATGCCACAAGATTGAACATCACTTTCAGCAAGATAAAAATTAGTTCACACGAAAATGATAAAAAAAGACCCTCTCAAAAGTCGGGAACACCAACTTTTGAGAGGGCATTATGCTATTAAAGTCTTAAAAAAGATATTTTACAAGACTTTACCACGCCATGTTACACCAATGTTGAGTTGCGACATTTTGTCTTGAACAACACCGGCAGGGTTACTATTCTTACCCCATGCGTAGCTGTAAAAGCCGTGTAAACGAACGTTTTTATTTTTCAATGGATAGTATTCTACACCTGCTCCAACACGAGTAAGCTCTGTTCCGTTTTGAACGGCTACATCGGCATCTGTTTCAGTATGGTTTACTTCGTAACTTGCCTTAGCAAATACATTTACACGCTCTGATGGTTGGTAAGAAATTTGACCAATTACTGAGCAGTCTTCACCAAAGAAAGCTTGTCCGTGAGCGGCACGATTCCAATAATCAAGTTCCAATTGAACGTTGTCAGAGAAGTGGAATTTGTTGCCCAAAGAAATGTAATTGATGTACTTATGAGGCTCACGTTCCATCATATTTACCGACCAATAGGTTTCAAGGAAGCCATGACGACCATTCCACATCATGTTGTAAGCATACATTTCTGCGCTTTTGCCACTCCTATCGGTATATCCCTTTTGATAAGGGCTTTGACAAATTTGTGCAGAGAAAGTGTCGTTTCCGCTATTTGTTGTATATTCACCAGCCAATCCCCATTGGTAGCATGGGAAATTATAGCAAAATTCAGATAAGAAATAGCAATCAATTGGAGCTGGAAGCAGTTCCCAACCAGCAACCATAACGATGTATTTACCAGCGATAACCGATACGTTCTTGGTTGGTTTATACTTTAAATACAACCAGTCGGTAGAGTTAAAGAAGTTGTAATCCTTATTTATACCATTCATACGATTGCGGAATCCGTATGAAAACTTAGGAGAGATGTCGCCTTTCAAAATGATATTAACGATATTTCCTTTAAAACCGCTTTGGTCTTTTACATTTTTACCATCAATACTCGTGCGTTGATAATCACCTCTTGCCTCGAATTGTAAACTTACAGGTTTGCGCTCTTGCGCCATTACAGCAACAGAGCCAAACATTAATAATGCGATAATGCTTTTAAATTTCATAGTAAAATGACTGAAAACTTAGTTTTTATATAGTTTTTTCTATAACCAATAGAGGCGACATATCCCTATACCGTCTCTATTTTTATTAAATTCAATGCTTATGAAAGCTTTTATTTTTGTATTTTCTTTGGCTTCTTGCCTTTATTCCACAAGCCACGAACTTCGCTAACGGTGTCGCAAGTACAGAAAGAATCGATTTCTTCATTACGGAGGAATGCCATAAGACTTGACATTTCTTCGTTGGTCAATACGATTTCAAGCTGCATGCTCTTTTGATTGCTATAACCACCAATAATTTCGTGCAAGGTTACACCACGGCAAAGCGAGTTGAGAACATAGTCTTGAATGCGCTCATAGTCTTTAGAAATAATGAATACACGATTCTTAACGTTCAAACCCATCATGAAATAGTTCAAGATAAGACCGTTCAACCATGTACCGATAAGACCGATAAGAACCAAATATGGAGGGTTAATAGCAAAAGCAGTACAGCAAATAGCACCACCTGCAAATGTTACAGAGGCACCAAGCTAATACCAGTGTACTTATTAATAATCTTAGCCAAAATATCCAAACCACCAGTTGAGGCGTTAATGCTGAACAAAATACTCTGTGAAGCACTTAAAATAAGCACAAAACAGAGCAAATCGAACCAAGGATTAGCAATAGCTTGACTGCCTACATAAATTGTAAACATTGAGTCTGACATTGGGAAAATCTTGCCAATAAAGTCAATCATAGGACCAAGAATAAGCGCAGTATAGACTGTCTTTGCACCAAACTCATTACCGATAAGTATAAAAGATAATACCAACAGCACAGCATTGATAATGAAAATCACAATACCCACAGAAACAAAAGGTAAAAGTTTAGCAAGTACCAATGAAAGTCCAGTAATTGAGCCAACGATGAGTTTACTTGGGATAAGGAAAAAATAAACACCCAGGGCTGCAACGAACATACCCACTGTCATAATAACCAATTCTACCCAGAACTTTCTTGACTTTAGCAATGCAACCACTTGCAACAAAGCGCGCATAATGATGCCTTGTCCTTCTACAACATTGCTATTCTTAGAATCTTGATTCATAATTAATTTCGATTTAAGTTAGATTGTTTTATATTTTTTATTTATTTCTCAACTTGGAACCTTGCCTTTCTGGTTATATTTGCATTTATAAAAAGAAAGTATTGTTTAGGTGCTGCAAAATTACATCATTTATATGAAATAACAAATATTTAATAGTCAAAATAATAATTTACCCTTGAATTTTACCAAAAGAACAAGTTTTAAGCCTTTTTTACGCCTTATTTTTGTTCAAAACTTTATTTTTGAGAAGTTAATACGAATTTATAAGCAGATTTTTTATGCGAATTTAAAGACTATTATTGCATATTTTCGCAAGTTATTTAGAGACCTTTTTACAGCTAAAAAAATACACTTACAGGCATTTTTCACCTTTATATAATATAGAAAGGGACTGAAAAGGATAATGAGAAATAGAATTTCAAGGCATGAAAAATAGCAAACACAAAAGGCAGCAAATGCTTTTATATTGAAAGAAATTCTGTTTTTTAGTTTGAAATTATAAGTTTACGATAAACAACACTATCAAAAATGAAAAAAATAGCATTTTTTAGACACAATACCCGAACAAACAGATAGGAAGTCTACTTTTCTCTAATCATTTGTAAGAGAGTTCTTCGCTTAAAATTTTAATATTTGCCTCATAAAATAAAGAGTATGGAGCATTATTTTTAAGCTTTTTATATGTACATTTGCAGAAAATAAAGAAAAAAATCAAATGGAACAATTAGCAAACGACTACCTTACTTTACAACTTTCTGCTCATGGTGCAGAACTAAAAAGCATTAAAGACGATAACGGAAAAGAATATTTATGGCAAGGTGATGCACAGTATTGGGCACGCCAATCGCCTATTTTGTTTCCTCATGTAGGCAGTGTTTGGAACAATTCGTATAAGATTGAAAACAAAGAATATTCGTCTTCGCGTCATGGTTTTGCTCGTGATATGGACTTTAAAGTAACCCAAAAATCTACCGACCGCATTCTTTTTTCTTTGCACGATACGCCTGAAACTTACGAACGCTATCCTTATCATTTTATTTTGGGTGTAAGTTATCGTTTGAAAGGCAACCGAATTCATGTTATTTGGCACGTACAGAACATTGATAACAAGGAAATTCATTTCCAAATAGGTGGACACCCTGCTTTCAATCTCCCCGATATGAAGGCAGGAGAACCCATAAAAGGTTATTTGAAATTGGACAATGAAACTTTACAAAGGAACAATTTCACGCATGAAGGTTATCTTCTTGAGGGTTACAAAACCTTTGAAACTGATGAAGGAATATTAGAATTGACACCAGAAACATTTGCCAACGATGCCTTAATTTTCGACCAATGCCAATTGCATCATGTACAAATCCTCAATAAGAAAGGGGCTGCTGAAGTCAGCGTACAGTTTAATACACCAGCAGTTGGAATATGGTCGCCAGCAGGAAAGAATGCTCCTTTTGTGTGCATTGAGCCTTGGTACGGCATAGCAGACAAGGAAAACTACAACGGAGAATTTTGTAATCGTTACCTAATGAACCACCTTCAACCCGGAGCAAGTTTCATGAGCGAGTACATTATCACCATTCGATAAAGGCTGGTTCTATAAATTACCACCGCATAGTCATTAAATTTTTATGAAATACGCTTTGTTATCTTTTGGCTTCTTTTTAGTTCAAAAATAAGTTCAAAATCTAACAAAGCTAATTTATAGAACCAGCCTAAACGAAAAGGATAAAAGTTGCAAGTTTAAAGATATTTGCTTATCTTTGCAACATCGTCCTTTTAATGAGCATTTTATACGATTTCAGAGTGCAAATAAGAGGATAAAACAGAAGAAAACTATTAAATAAACAATAATCTATAAAGTTACAAACAAAATTTTATGAACAAAAAAACTTTAATGGTCTGTGGACTGATTGGTCTTTCACTTTCATTGCAAGCACAGACTAAAAATGGCGGTATCGATAAACAAATGATGCAGAAGATTGTCGCAGGTCATTCATCGGCTTCAAATCGTGCTCTTTCAAATGCCATAGCGACTAACTCTATCGACAATCTTGCTCGCAATTTCCGCAAAGCAGGTGGTTTGGATACACATTTCAGCGTTGAAACAACCAAACAAAACATTCACGACCAAAAAAGTTCTGGTCGTTGTTGGCTCTTTTCGGGCATGAACGTGTTACGTTCTAACTTTGCTCGTATGCACAAGGACACACTTCATGTTGAATTTTCACATGTTTATTTGAGTTTCCACGACCAATTAGAAAAGTCAAACCTTATGTTGCAAGGCGTAATTGACAACGCTAAGAAGCCTATGAACGACCCTATCGTGCAGTTCTTCTTCAAGAATCCTATTAACGATGGTGGTACTTTCTGCGGTGTTGCCGACCTTGTTGACAAGTATGGCTTGGTGCCTATGGAAGCAATGCCTGAGAGTTATTCAGCTGAGAACACTTCTCGTATGGCATCAATTATTTCGTCTAAATTGCGCGAATATGGTTTAGAACTTCGCAAAATGGTAGCTAATAAGAAGTCAGTAGCAGCAATCAAGGCTCGCAAAACAGAAATGTTGGGCGATATTTACAACATTCTCGTTCTTTCATTGGGTGAGCCTGTGAAGACTTTCCAATATGCTTTCAAGGATAAGAATGGTAACAACGTGGGCAAACCACAGACTTACACTCCTGAAACCTTCCGTGATGCTGTGCTCGGAAAGAAACTTAATGGTTCATTTATTATGCTATGAACGACCCACGCCGTGAATATTACAAGACTTACGAAGTGGAATACGACCGCCATACCTACGATGGACACAACTGGAAGTACATCAATCTCCCAATGGAAGACATTGCAAAAATGGCAATTGCTTCTTTGAAAGACGATACAAAGATGTATTCAAGCTACGATGTGGGTAAGCAATTAGACCGCAAACGTGGTTATCTTGACCTTGACAACTTCGATTATGCAACGCTCTTTGGCACTAAATTCCCTATGAATAAAGCAGAGCGCATCTCTACTTTCGATAGTGGTTCAACCCACGCAATGACTTTGTCAGCAGTCGATTTAGACGAAAATGGCAATCCAAAGAAGTGGAAAGTAGAAAACAGTTGGGGTCCTTCAAATGGTCATAATGGTTGCCTCATCATGACCAACGATTGGTTCAACGAATACAGCTTCCGTTTGGTTGTTGATAAGAAATATGTTCCTGAAAACATTTTAAAGGCTGAACAAACAAAACCTGTTATGGTTATGCCTGACGACCCGTTGTTCCAAGAAGACAAATAAGTCGTTTAAAAATTAAAACAATAGCAAATCCGCTTCAAATAGATAGTATCAGACTATAAAAAGGAGGATTTTGCAAAGAATAAGCCCCAGAAGTTTTCCAAGACTTCTGGGGCTACTCATATTCTTTCATCTTTCATCTACCAATATCCTACGAACTACTCAAAATAGAAGGTCAATGCAATCATTTTTGAATGGGCTTCTTTTGCAGCATTGGTAAACATCAGCATGCGTTTATCACGCAAATTTTGCGCATGCTTGGTATCAAGACAATTCGATAGACCATACATAAACTTCAATTCTGGGCGTAACTTGAAGAAAGGAAGATAAAAATCGCACCCTACTCCAACCTCTAAATAAGCATCGCTACGCTTCAATCGAAGAAACTCGTTGTCTTTTCCTGAAAGATTTAACATCGGATTGATACCCAACATCAGGTAAGGACGATGATTATTAAAGCGAGGCGCAGCAGCTATCAAGTTGAAAGCACACGATATATAAGCTGTTTTCAAATCTTGAACCTCCGTTATCTCTTTTGATTCCTTCGCACTTGCAAGCTGATTTCTGAAAGTTAAATGGCGTGTACCAAAGTACATAGCAGGCGCAATGCGCAATTGGAACGTTGTATTTAAACGCAATTCGCCTAACACACCTACCGTAAAACCAGCGTCCCAGCGGTCTTGGTCTACTGAAATGAGTCGTTCTTGCGACCCATTTCCGTCATCAATATCCACCATTTGCGGTCCAGCATTCAACAATTCAAGGTCTTGCAAATGCGTACCTACCATAACGCCAAAGTGAAAAGGACGCAAATCTGTATAGGGACGATTCTGTACTGTCCTTTCTTGCGCTAAACTTACTTGTGCAGTAAGTAGCAAAAATGCGATGTAAAAAAGTTTTTTCATATCTTCTTTTATAACGTTTCCCTCTGTCAATTATTGTAAAACAAAGAATTCAAGTTCACTTTTTGCATGCTAAAATCTATTCGTTTATTTTGATATAGTCTAAATATTTAAAATTTCTATCATCATTTGTAGGTATTACAAAAATATTATTTACCTTTGCACCATACAAAAATAGGTATTGGAAACAATCCTATACAAAAACATTATTAATAAAATTAAGATTTATAATTATGGCTTATGTAATTAGCAATGACTGTATTGCTTGCGGTACATGTATTGACGAATGCCCAGTAGGCGCAATTTCTGAAGGCGATATCTACAATATCGACGCTGATGCTTGTACAGAATGTGGTACATGCGCAAGCGTTTGTCCAAGCGAAGCTATCAGCTTAGGATAATCGCATTAATTGTTACTGATTAAATTTTACGGACTCTTCGGAGTCCGTTTTTTGTTTTTATAGAATGAGTACTTCAAAACTTGTTTCCTAAATATTACGGTAAATTAAGGACATTCATTTCCGATTTTTCAGACACAAATAACCGTAATGAAACGTAATAATAAGTGTAAACGTAGCGGATTGACTTTTTAAAGTGTACCCCCATCAACGAACAAGGGCGTTAGCCGTAGGGGCGTGATTTTTTCGCTTTGCTCAACAACTCGATTCACGTTCCATTCAGCAAGTTTTAGGGTGCTAGGAACGTGATAAATCACGCCCCTACGCTAACGCCCTTGCGCGCTAATAATTTATTAGACACCATTTTAAAGATGTAAAAAACGTTTTTAATGTCCTACGCTTACTACAACAATATCAAAACAATAAGCGGTGTACCGAAAATGGCACACCGCTTATTGTTTATAGGGTTTCAATTTTATTTTTTCGCCTTAGGATTTAAGTTCAATTTATAGATTAAATGGAACATAACATAGCGTGGAATAACGTTGGTAAAGGTTTCGCTAATGCCTTGTGCATTGATGGTTCGGGTTACGTTATTGAGTTGTCCGAGAATGTCAAAGCCGTCGCAAATGAAAGTGAGCTTTTCGTTTAGGAACGAACGAGAGAGGCGTGCGTTCCAAAGAAGGTCGTCTGCGTTCATTGCTTTGTCTACAAATCCACGGCGAGAGTAGAGCGTTAGGTCGGTAGAAAGTTTGAATTTACATGGCAAAGCTATCTGTGCTGTCAAACCATTGCTAAGGTTTGACACGTTGAAAGGTTGGAAATCTTCGCGTGTACCACGTATTTTATTCCACGAAGCTGTGGCTTTGTAGCCAACAAGGTGTTTCCCGAGTTTATAATCAATCGAAAAATCGCCCACAAGTGCCGAGTTTGTAACTATGCTGCGCTGTGTTCCTGCTGTCAAATCAACGCCTATCATATCGACACTGCGGCTGCAATTCCACCCAATACTGGTCTTGAAATTCAAGTTTCGTGCCTTGTCTATCGCACCGCCACCACCGATTGAAACACTACCAGTCCAGTTTCCATTCACATTTTCTGGTTGGAAAACACGCTTTCCCGTTGCTTTGTCGTAGGTATATCCCATAGAAATGGCGTTGAAAGTAGGGTTAAATCTGCCTTCAATGTTCCACATCAAGGCTTTATTAGGATAGTTGCGAGAGAAATCGAACCAGAAAATATGTGCAAACGATGGCTTCAACGATGAGTTACTCAATTGTGTATTGAGTGGGTTGGTCGTGTCGTTAATATCAATAAAGTAGGTTAAATCGGGGGTAGTCGGCATTAATTGGTATTGAGTATAGATGCTGTATTTTTCATCTTCGGTTGACCAATAGAGCGATGTTAGCATTGATTGAGGCAAAAGGAAACGTTTGGTGAGCGAAGTGTTCAGATTACCACGCTTGTAATCTAAGTGCTGAATGCTAAGAGGGAGCATAAAGGAAACCATACCACTCATTGACGATTTCTTGAAAGGTACATCATATTCTAAGAACATTCCCAAACCATGTTGGTCAATGCGTGTTGTGCGGCTATAACTATTACCAGCGTCCATCACGTTGCGATATAATTCTACTGACGGAAGTGTTCCCAATCGGTTTTGAGCGTTTGCTCCCCACCCTTCCAATTTGTCTAAACGATAGAGTGAAGAACCTCTGCGGTCGTACTTTCGTATATAATTATATCCCACAGAAAGGCTTGTTACATCAGAAAAGGCAAAGCGATAAGCTGTTTCTATATTAAAATAGTATGATTTTGATGGGCTATTGTCAAAGTAACGATTGCGGAAATCAGTGTTTGTAAGCGTTCCCTTATTATAAAATTCCACCAAATTGTGGTCGTACATTTGGTTAGAACCATTGCTGTAATCTCCTAATATACTGAACATTATATTATCGGACGTATTTTTAAGTTTTATAATTGACTTGAGGAGGAAACTCGTATTAAAGTTGTATCCGTGGTTATAACTGCTCTGCAAATAGCGATTAAGAGCAAATTGGCGTGCATGGCTATTCAACACTGGCAGATACAAACTATCAACTTGCGCTTTTGTGAAGCTACCCATATCGGCAAGCGAAGTGATTGATGACGAACTTGCATCTTTATCAAAGCGATGATATTCAAGATAGTGCGTAATACCCAAGTTGAAAGCCTCAAATTTTTGATACAAGGAGTTTCTTGTGCGCAGGCTAAAATTATTATCGTGCGTTGTGTTCAACACTCTATCGTATGTATTTCCACCAGCAAGGAAGTTGGTACGATTGATATTTTCGTTCAAATCGTAAATGCTTCGAGTAACACTAAGTTCACTTTTCAAATCTAATTTACCACTACGAGGCGAAAGATTGAACTCCATTCCACCCATGAGTTGCTTTTTCGTCCCCCCCACAATATCGCCAGGCGACCACGTTGAGTTCTTTCCTGGTTGATTTTCATCATTCAAATTGTTCACATTACCGAAGACCGACAGGCGTGAATGGTCGGTAAAACGCATGGCAAACAAACGTGCCATATAGCGGTCGTGCGTACCACCACCTGCTTGAGCGTTTACATTCCACCCCGTATTGTATTGTTTCTTCAGATTGATGTCCATAACAAATTGCTTGTCGCGCTGTAGTTTTTTGCCCAAGAACTCTGAATCTTTGCCATATTTCTCGTAAACTTTCACTTGGTCTACCATGTAAGTAGGCAAATTGTCTAACATTACTTGATTATCGCCCTTAAAGAAATCTTTGCCGTTGAGCAACAACGATTCTACAAACTTTCCGTTTACCGTGATGCGACCATTCGCTTCCAATTTCGCACCAGGCAATTGCCTAATGAGCGCATCGAGCATTGAGCCTTCTTCCAATTGGAAAGCATCGGCATTATAGACTAAGGTGTCCCCTTTATGGTAGAATTTCAGCTTTGTAGCGGTTACGGTTACTTCGTCCATGTTTACAACCTTTGCACGGCGTAGCAAAGCATCTTTTATTTCAAAGGTGTTTTGTCGTTTGCCAAGCGATTGCACAGGAAAGTAAATATAAGCCGTTTCGTAACCAGGTTTAGAGAAACGCAACATATAGTTGCCCTCTTTTCGAGGAATGCTGACATAATATTTAGCGTCCGTATGCTCATAATCGCCATACGCCCAATGACGTCCCGCACGCACCGAATCAATTAAAACTGTGTCTTCAGCATTTAAAACTTCGACCAAACTGCCCAATAATGGTGTGCGAGTAGCAAAGTCTAATACTTGTCCTTCAAAGGTCATTTTATCTTTTTGTGCCATAGTAGGCAATGCAAACCAGCTCAACAGCATGGCGAGCGCAAAATAGATTGTTCTCATAGGGTTGTAAGTAATGTGTTAAATCATTAGATGATAGACTACAAAGGTATCAAAAAAACAGACAATCTTATTTCTTGTCATTTTTTTTGGTTTAATTTTCAAAACAGCCTATTTTGAGGTTCAAAACAATAGGTTTTGTGGTTCAAAATAGGCTCTTTTTATTTTTAAACGTTATCTTTATGACTTGCCACTACGACACAACAGCATCGGCAATAGTTTCCCTGTGAGAGAACTCCAGTACTCCTGCGAGAGTACTGGCAAGAAACAACGCTAAAAAAAGGTTGATGACAATAAGAAAGGGAGGCAAATACAATGTGTACTTGCCTCCCAAATATACTAAACTTATTATCGCAACTTATCGTTGCTTACATTCTTCATTACTTCACTGCAACAGCCTTAGCTACGCCACGAGTCTTTACAATGTAAACACCTGAAGGAACGCCAATAGATTGTGTACCTGTAATGGTGTCAGCGAAGACTAATTTTCCGTTTGGAGCATAAACACGAATTTCGGTAGGCTCTGAAGTAGAGAATGTTAGTTCACGATTGCCACCTTGAACAACAGTCTTGTTTTGGTTTACCCCTTCAATGCCTGCGTCAACAGTGAATTTAACAACTACGGTTGTTGCACTTGTTACAACAAATTTATTATCCTTGATGTCTGTTCCATTTGCTTTTGCAGATTCAATTGCATAGCCTTTGGCAGGTGTAGAAACTACTTTTAATTCAGAATTTTTCTTTACCTTAGTGCCACTCATCACTTCTTTATCGGTTGTTGTGTAAACCTTTACAGTACCATTTTCAGGAGTTTCGATAGTGATGTATGCCATATCGCAACCTGAACCATTACCTTCATAGTTTATAACCCAACCCTTGTTGGTTGCTAATTTAGATTCTGCCTTTTCAGCATCGTTATATTTCTCTTTATTATCACCTCTTGAGAAGAGTTTGTAACCAGCAGGAGCGCCCTCTATGGCTTTGTATTGTGAAAGTGTATAATAAACATCGTTCAAAGTACAAGCGTCCCATTTGTTGTCGCCAATATTAAGATATGACAAATTATCAAGCCCTGTAAGGTCGAGTCCTTCAAGTTTGTTGCCATTAACCATTAAACGGCTCAACGCTTTGTTTTTGCTTACATTAAGTTTTGTCAATGTGTTTTCTGCAACATCTAACTCTGTGAGCTTTGTATTCTTGTCAAGATTTAATGTGCCAATTACGTTCTTAGAAATTCTTAATACTTCCAAATTTGCCATTGCAGCTACATCAATAGAGGTAAGACTATTGCTTCCTGCAATAATTTTTACCAACTTAGAGTTCTTACTCAAATCAAGTTCGTCTAAATTATTGTTGTTGATTTCGAGGTATTGCAGGTTTTCAGCATTCTTTAAATCAATGTTTTCAAGCGCATTACCATTGGCACGCAAACAAACAAGTTTCTTGTTTTTAGCTATATCAAGTTTTGCAAGGTCGCTGTATGCGCAATCCAATGTATCCAAATTAGCCAAATTGCTTACGTCTAACGTACCGATATTGTTCATATAAGTAGAGAGGTAATGAATGTTAGCGTTGTGGCTTACATCAACTGCTGAAATCTTATTGTCAGCGTTAATATGTGGATAACTTGAAAAATCAGCACCTACTATCGCACCATAGATTTTTACATTTGTTCCCTTTGTTGTTCCTTCGATATGAGTTAGGGTTTCCTTTACTTTAACAGGGACTTTCTCTCCATTACCCCAGTCAATAGAAATTTCTTTATCAGGACCACTTGCTGTGAGGTAATATGATTGTACTTGACCAGCAGGAACAGTCAAACCAATATAATCATTAGTTTCTAAAACTTTGTAAACAGGTTTTATTGTTGCTGTGCTTGATACAACGAAGATATAATCATCATAAAATTCCCCATTAATTTCAACACCTACGAGTTCTTTATTGTCTATCGTAGTTGGTGTAACCTTAATAGGGAAACCCGGAATAGCCTTATTTGTAATTGGATTCCAAGTTGCATAAGCGTTGTCGTCTGCAACTTGAGACAAAGAATAAGTAATGCCTTCTATTGGAGTCATTACAATATTAATAGGGTCCATAGATGCTGTACCATTACCTTTTACATCTGATTGATAGAAATTATCACTATCGTATTTCAACAAATCTGTATTAGCGGTTTCTCCGTTAGACCCTGCAATAAGCACATTTGGTCCCCAAGAACTTCCTGTATGTGGAGGCATTGCCTTAAACGTGAAGTTTAACGATTGTGGAGTCATCTTTTTACAATCGCGCATATCCAACTTGTTCAAGCGGTTAGTGCCGATAGCAGCGTGCATATCAAGGAATTGTATACCCGTTCCCTTTATGTTTACATCACGAATAAAACGACTATTAGAAAGGTCAATACGTTTTATTAGTGTATTTTCAATATTAAGTGTTTGCAAATTTGCAAGGTGGCTTAAATCTAATTTAGCAATCTTAGTATCGGCAAGCAATAAGGTTGTTATTTTTGTATTCTTGCTTATATCCAATTTTGGAATGTTTGTTTTAGTAGCATCTAAAGAAATAAACTCTGGATTGTTCACAAGATTAAGCTCAACAATAGCTGTACCAGCGATGTTTAGTTTGTTAAGCTTTGTGAGTTTCGTTACGTCAATACTTGCAAGATAAGTACTATTAGAAACATTGAGTGTTGTCAAGTTAGGGTAATTCTCGCCCAATTCGAGTTCATTAAGACTGCCATTGCCTAAATCAAGATTGCTAAGGTTAGGCAAACTAATAGGATAGAAATGGGTAATATCACAATCTGCCATGTAAATACCTCTAAGTGCTGTACTACCTTCGGCAAATATTACAGTTGAAAGGTCTGGATTCTTATTAGCTGTAAATTGCTCTAACTTTAACAAATTATCAACTTTAAGACGCTTGATTTTATTTTCTGAAACATCAAGATTTTCCAAATTAGGTACACCTGTAAGGTCTATTCCCTCAAATGTGAGTTCATTCTTTTTAGCTGAAATTTGAGTAAGTTTGTCTTGATTCTTGAAAGCCAACACATTTACATGTTGATTTTCCACATCAAGTGTTGCTAAATCACCATAAACAATAATGGTATCATTCTTTAATACGCCCTCTGTATTTTTAATAGACGACCAGCCTGAGAGTTTGGCTTCTACTTTGTTGCCATCGCCCCAGTCTACATAAACTTTAGAATTTGCATCAACTAAGGTTAAATAGAACTTGAAATTTTGACCAATTGGCGTTGATGTGCCAATAATAATTTCTCCTTGTGCGAACGCTCCTATAAAGGTGGACATAAGAAGAAGACATAGTAGTAATTTTCTTTTCATAAGTATAAATTAATAATTTAAATAAAACTTGGTCTGCAAATGTAATAACAATTTAAATTTTATCATAAAAATAATAGAATAAATTTTATTTTTAAACGAATTTTATTGAGTTATTGAATATTTATTGCAAAAAAATATAATTTTACATCAAACCACTTCTAACACACTAAATCATCGCTATTTACAATCTTTTTCTAAAAATATTTTTTACAATTATAAGGTTTTTAGACTTTTTAAAATAGAAGGTTGGGAAATATCACCAATATTGCTTAATTTTGTTTTTAAATTTAAATAGCAAAAAACTTGATATGAAAAAGCTCATTTTTTCTTGTTTTTCAATCTTTTGTAGCTCACTTTTTGTAATAGGTTGTGGCAACAAATCGGCGAAAATCAGCAATAAAGAAGCTGATACACTTTCGCTTATAGGTAAATGGACAACCCAAAATCCGAACGATTCGAGTGCGGTTTTAGGTGTAGAATTAAAAGCTAATGGAACGGCAACATCTATCAACATGCCCACTTTGCCATACGACCATTGGAAGAAATTGAATGATAGCACAATTACAATTCATGGCATCAGTATTTTTGATGGCGAAAAGACGGAGCTGGTCGATACGTTTTTGCTCAATACAGAGAAGCAAACACTGAATCAGCAGCATACGGATATTGTCTATCAATTGGCAAAATAGAGCAAAGAAAATCATAAAGGTAGTAGCAAAAAGTTTGTCGCTAACTTTTTGCTACTACTTTTCACTTATTGTTTTGGAAACATTTGGTACAACTGCAATCCAAATTCGTTGGCAGAAGCGTAAACATGTTCTAAAACATCAGAAACTATTTGCTCGTAATTGAGCCATTCTGTGGTATTTATAAAGAAGTAAAGTTCAATAGGAATACCACTTTGTGTAGCTTCCAATTGGCGCACCATAATCATCATATTAGAATTAATGTCTTTTCTTTTTCGCAAATAATCTTCCATATAATGGCGGAAAAGTCCTATATTTACGTCTTCATCTTTGATTTGTTCTTCGGTTACGATGTTGCGTACGATTAAATCCTCACGCATTTTGTCATCAATGAGTTTGAAACTTCGTGCATCAAAGTAGATTTTCTTGGCTACTTGGCGCATTCCACTCTCTTGCATTCCTTTCCAATTCTTAAAGGAACCATTCACAAGAGTAAGCGGCGAAACCGTAGTATAAGTATTATCAAACTGCCTTACCTTAACAGTGGTAAGCGTAATATCAACAACATTTCCATCAACAGGCGTGTTAGGTACTGTAATCCAGTCGCCAACATGTACCATTTCGTTGCTCGTAAGGCGAATACCTGCCACCAATCCTTCAATAGTATCTTTGAAAACCAACATAAGAACAGCCGAAGTTGCACCCAAACCTGCCAACAATGTCATTGGATTTTTGTCGAAAAGAATACTTACAACAATAATTACTGTAATGAAAAGGACGATAATTTTCAGTATCCCAAGAAAGGATTTAAAGTATTGACTCGTAGAACTACCCGTGCGTTTATCCAAGAAACGTAAGCGGTCTACTAACTGCAAAACTAATCGAGTAGTATTGATGCAAATATAAACGGCTGTCAATCGTGTCAAAGTTTCTTCTACAAAGGGATAAAGAAAGAACACTTTTGGTAATAATTCCCACATGACAATAGCAGGAACAATGTTGGCTGCCGTGCGTAAAACCTGTCGGTCGAACATCACAGAGTCCCACTCTGTATTTGTTTTTGAAGTAAGTTTTATTACCAACGGAACAATGATTCTTCGGCAAAACACACCCGATAGCCATGCCAAAAGGAAGGCTACAATGACCATTGAAGTATGACGGACAATGGCAATGGTAGAACCTTCAAGTCCTAAAGTTTGGAGAATTTGGTCGATAAAAGAGATAATAATTTCCATTTTCGTTTTGTTTATGATTTTATTGATGTTACTGACTCAATGCAACGCATATCTTATTTTGCAAATTGCGCATAGGCGACTGACTCATTCCGCCATTAACGATGATAGCAAAGCATAGGCGATGACCATTAGAAGCGGTAAGATAGCCAGCCAAAGAACTAACGCCCATAACTGTACCTGTCTTTGCTCTGACGTTATTTGCAGCAGGTGTATGGCGCATTCGCTTTCTTAATGTACCATCAACGCCTGCAATTGGGAGCGTATTATACAAGGTATTGAAAATGTCGGTCTTGCTAAACGCATAGCGCAGCAATTGTAATTCTAATTCGGCACTGACGTAATTGTAGAGCGAAAGTCCTGAACCATCGGCAATATTATAATTGGAAGGCGACAAACCTATCTTTCTTATTAAACTATTTACCTCGTTGCGAGCTTGCTTTGCACCGTTCCATTTTCCATTATTGGCTGCTGCAAATTGATAAAACATTGATTCTGCATAAAAATTATCGCTTTTTTTCATCATTCTTCGCATCACTTCGCCAATGGAATGGGTGCGTGTCGTAATGAGCGTAGCATTGTTCGGAACTATCTTTTCACTCATAACCCCATTATGTTCCACCCCTATTTTTCTCAATTCTGTGCGCAAAACACCCATGAAACAATCTTTTCGTCCCATAGAAAGTGGGATTAGTCTTGGATTTTTATCGTCCCAGCACCAACCTTTTCCAAAGTCATCGCGGTCTTTAAACGACAAATCGGCATACAGATTACCATTGATACGCTCTACGCCTAAGCCCTTTATAGCGTGAGCGATAGCCGATAAATCGCTATTGGAGAGCATTGGGTCCATTCCTCCAACACAATAAATATCGCCATTAAGCACTTGCGTACTATCAATCGTACCCGTATAGAAAATACGCGTCTGGTAATTGTAATTACAACCCAAGCGGTCTAAAGCCGTAATAGCCGTAACACACTTCATGGTTGAGGCTGGTCGCAAATGCTTTCGTTCGTTAAAAGCATAAACTTGCTTATTGTCTGTCAAGTCCCAAACCATGAGTCCCACTTGTGTTGTTTCTACTATATCACTTTTTAAAATCCCATTCAGGCGGGCAGTGATATTCTCTTGCCACGATTTGGTATTGTCATTATCGAACGGAGCAACGAAAACATCAGAATCTTCATCGGAATCGCTATCCTCTTCCTTATCTACAATGATTGCTTTGGGGTCTTCTTTATGTAGAATATGAGCAATTTCGGCACTATCCAAGTAGACTTGCGCCTTGACAGGCAGTGCCAATAAGGTAATAAGAAGAGGCGTTTGTAGGTATTTTAATTTCATAATTGTTTTTGGATTGTAGCGATAAATACCTCTTTATTATCGGGTTGCACACTTTCAACCTTTCCATTTTTAAGTTCCAACAAAATGTAACTCCCAATACGAAAGGCTAAAGGCAACTCACGAATGCTAATAATTTCGGCAATGTTGATACACTTTTCTTTTGTCAAGCGACCACGTTTAATATGTAATTTTTCATCGGAAACAATATAGGAAGTGTGCAAAGCACGGTCTAAAGCCATTGTAGTCAGCACAAGAAACATTGCGCCCAAAATGACTAAAGCTACATTTTCACGATTCCAAAAACCGTACAATGTGCCGAAGATAAATAAGAGAATAGCACACCATTCGAGTGCCATTACACGATGATTAAATGTTCTATTCATTATCGCTTATTTGCTTTAAGACCACAAATGTACAAAAAAAAACAGTCTTATTGGCATAAACGCAGCTTTAATGGACAAAAGTTAATAATAATCAACGGTTTATAACAATGGGCTAAGCAGTCGAACAATGGATTCCCAAAGGCGATAAATGAAAGAATTATGATTGATTTCCTTGATGTTTTGTAAAGGAATGCAGTGAGATTCGTCAGTAAAAAAGATATTTTTAACCCGCTCTGCCATTGTTTTATCATAGAAAAAAGCATTGGCTTCGAAGTTATTTTCAAAGCTGCGGAAATCAATATTGGCCGACCCAATGGTGGCAACATTGTCATCGGACACTAAGAGTTTGGAATGATTGAAACCGTTTTTATAGCATAACACTTTCACTCCCGAAGCAATTATCTGATTCAAATAAGATTGAGAAGCCAATTGCACAAGTTTGGAATCCATTTTAAAAGGAACCATTAAGCGCACATCAACTCCAGAGAGAGCTGCTGTTCGTAAGGCAAAAAGAATAGGTTCGGTCGGCAAAAAGTAGGGAGTTTCCATATAAACGTATCGCTTAGCACTCAGCAAAACTTTTATATAGCCTTGTTCTAACTCTGCCCACACGTTGGTTGGACTACTTGTTACGATTTGTATCAAATTATTATTGGCTTTTATCGCCGTATCGGGATAATATTTTCGGTTGGTAATAAGGGTTCGGTCGGCATAAAACCAGTCCACTAAGAAGGCTCTTTGCAGTCCATACACGGCAGCTCCCGTAATTTTCACATGGGTATCACGCCATTTTTCACCCTTTTCGCCTTTCACATAGCGCAAGGCTAAGTTCATACCTCCTACGAAACCAATTTTGCCATCAATCACTATTATCTTTCGGTGGTTACGGTAATTCACTTTACTCGTAAAGGCTGGGAAACGCACAGGCATAAAAGGGTGAACTTCAATGCCCTCTTCTCTCATTAATTCGAAGAAGTTTTCTTTCGTTTTCCACGACCCTACATCGTCATAAAGGAAACGAATTTCAATTCCTTGGCGTGCTTTTTCTATGAGCGCATCGCGTATAAGTCGCCCCAAAGGGTCGTCTTCTATGATATAAGATGTAATGTGTATGTGGTCTTTTGCCTTTGAAATTTCGTGTAAAAGTGCTGGGAAAAATTCGTAACCAGAGGTGTAAATGTCAGTTTCATTGTTTTTAAACGGCAAAGCCCAATTCTGATTGACAAAAAGTTGTATGAGTTCTTTATGTTGTTCGGGCAATTCTAAGTTCTTTTGCTCTACAAATTCTATCATAGAACGCTTGGTAAGTTGGTCTAAACTCTTTTGCCAAATGTATCTATCTTTGCGTATTCGCTGTCCAAAAAAGAAGAAAAGTATGATTCCCACTAAGGGCATAAAGGATAGTATCAACACCCATGCAATGGTTTTTGCAGGCTGTCGATGTTCCATGAGTACCGTTATCATGGCAATGATTGCCACAACGTAGTAGGCGACAAGGACTATCCAGTGAATATAAATCATTTATTCTGCAGTTTTATTTCTTCTTTTTTATCTTGTTTGTCCATTATTTTTTGCAAATAGTTGAGTTCTTCTTGAGCAAATTCGCTGCATAAAGGAATCTCAATCAAAGACTCTAACATATTTTTTGCCTCCTTATATTGTTCTTGGTCTATCAGTGCGTAAGCCTTTCTGCGGTAAAGGAAGAGCATAAAGTCGTTGATATGGGGTGGCATTTCTTCGGCTTCTTCATCGCTGTTATTGGTTTGGTAATTATTGATGAGTTCTTCCAAAAGAGCATCAATATAGTTGAAGACTCTGAAATCCTTTGAATGTGTCAAACAATTGACGTATTCTTTGGTGTAAGTGATATTGTTCAAGCCCATCGTGAAATTCAAATAATAGAACGCACGTTGGTATAATTGCAAGTCATCGTAGCAAAATCCGAGCATGAAACATATTTCATAAAAGTTTTCTTTGTCTTCTTTGTTGAGTTTAAGGTAGTTTAGAAAAAGATAATGAAAACCATTTTCCAACCACATAATAGCCTCGTATTTGCGGTTTGCATTGAACAATTGGCGACCACGGTAGAGGTATTCTGCCGCATCTTGGAAAGTTATGCTGGCAACAAAACGTTGTTCGTCGGTTAGTTTATCTTTTTCTCCTTTCGAAATCTTGTCTATTGCATCTTGCCACATGTACTTAAATTCTGCTACTTGCTTATCATTGTTCCTCAAATCATGGGCAACAATGGCGGTAGAAAGTTGTGGCATAAGATTTCTTACAAAGATACTTTCCTTTGTTTCAGCGTTTAATGGCAATAAAGTAGCAGTGATGCGATAGTAAAGTGCTTCCTCTATTTGGTCTACTTTTTGCAGAATGAAGGTGGCATAACGGCGTCTATCAGGTTCAGCCATTAGGAAAAAAGTGAGCTGAAGGGTTGCAAAATTTCTTGCAAAGTTGCCGTTTTCGATAATGCTTGTAGAGAGATTGAAGTTTGAAAGGACTTCTCTGTCTTTTAGGACTTCTATTTTCTCGGTTATCACCATAAGTTCTGACGGCACAATGCCTTGCAATTGGAATGCTGTTTCTAACCATTGTGTCATGGTAATCCCATTGATTGGAGACTCACGGGGCTTTTCCAACGTTTTATTATGGCTCATTTCATGCTCACGAATCATGAATTGTTTTTGCGAAACACTCAATGCTTTGTATTCTACATCTTTCTCCTTTTCTTGCTTTTGTGTCTCTACCAACGCTTCAAAACGCTGAATGAATAGGTTGCGCCACCCGAAAATATCAGCCATAGCCTTTGCAAGAATATCTTTGGCGCGGTCGTCGTCGAGCAGAACATTATAGATAAGGTGTACATTGATGTTGCCTTTCTTTTCATTGCTGGAGTAAACGAAGCAAGGTCCATCGGTATAGGTGTTTAAATTGTTGCATAAATAACGCACACTTTGCAGATAATCGACTCCCGTTTCTGCTAAATAATAGAAGGATAGCAGCACATTGAACACCGTAGGTTGTAGCGTTATTTCAAAAAATCCACCTTGATATTGGTAAGTAACCACCTCATTTTTTCCATTTTTCTTCCACTTACAATCACAATTCAGTTCGGCAAGTGCTTTCGTTACTTGTCGTTTGTTGGCAGCCAAAGTTTGGTCGGCTAATTCAATTTTCTTTCCTATGAGTCCTTTTATCTTTTTTATCATACTACAATATCGGTTCCAAGTTTGCGTGCAAGTATATTTCTCATGTCTTGCAACTCCTTGATTTCTTTCATCATATTCATTGTTTTCTCCAAATCTTTTTCCTGCAATAGATTGGTTTGGAGTTCCTTTAGATGGTGTTCAACGTAGTCCATTCGGTAGTCAAGTATCAAGTGCATGATGCGGTCGCGCAGGTCTTCTTCGCTTTCTTTTACTTGCATACTCTGCGAAAGGTGGAAGTTTTCAACACTAAGGTTAATAGCAAGGGTTGAAATTTGTATGTCGCTGTGCTTTGTGAAATATTCTTCTGCCTTAAATCCTTCATCATTGCTATGTTCAACTGCCTCTGTTAGGATTTGGATAGACATCGGATTGGCAAACGAAAGGTTGTCTAACCCAAGGTCGTAGGCAATATATTGCGCAACATTCAGACTTATTTTTTCGCCTGTTTCTTCGTTTTCTATATCGCGTAAAATGATTTTTTCGCCATCACGAACGATAGCTTGCACAAGCATGGTTTCCACTTTCGAGGCTTGTTGCATAGGCGTTGCTGGCCGCAAAGGTTGTGCGTCTTGTTGCGTTTGCTCTGCTTCACGTACTTTTTCCTTGCGCTCTTGCTCTTTATCATTGTAGATAAAGCGATTCATTTGTCTAATGAGCGTGCTTTCTTTCATGCTAGTTCTGTGGGCGCATTCTCGCAAATAAGTGTCTCGGAGTATTGGGTCTTTGATAACTGCAATACTTTGAACAATGGAATTAATAGCTTCTGAACGTTTTACGGGGTCGGTTACGCCTTGCAATAGCACATTGATTTTAAAGACAATGAAGTCGGTTTGGTTGTCGTCAATATATTTTCTGAATTGTTCTGCAGTGAGCGTTCGTGCCAATTCGTCAGGGTCTTTGCCATCGGGAATGAGCAAAACTTTCACGTTCATACCTTCTGAGAGCAACATATCGGTACCTCTCAAAGCAGCATGCTGCCCAGCTTCGTCGCCATCATATAGCAAAACGATGTTGGAGGTAAAGCGTCTTAGAATTTTTATCTGGTAGGTTGAAAGCGCAGTACCACTATTGGCGACCACGTTTTCTATTCCGCATTGGTGCATAGAAACCACATCGGTGTAGCCTTCCACCATATAGACAAGGTCGAACTTGCCGATAGCTTTCTTTGCCTGGTATATTCCATAGAGTGCATGGTCCTTCTGATAGATTTCGCTTCCTGGAGAATTGACATATTTTTGACTAATTCCTTTGGTTCGAGAGTCTAACAAGCGTCCACCAAAGGCAATAACTTTGCCGCTGACACTTACCCAAGGGAAGATGACTCTGCCGTTAAATCTATCTAATATATCTCCATTTTCACGCTCAAAGCACAAGCCTGTCTTTACTAAAAACTCTTTTTTATAGCCCGCTTTCAAGGCTGCATTTGCAAAATCTTGGCGACCATTGAGCAAAAGCCCAATTGAAACTTCTCTATAATATCATCTCTAAAACCACGACTTCTGAAATATTGCATTCCAATGGCTTGTCCATCGGGATTGTTTCGCAAGGTTTCGTGGAAATAATTGGCTGCCCATTCATTTACGAGAAACATGGATTCACGTTCGTTTTCCAATTGTTTCTCTTCCGAAGTCAGTTCTCTTTCCTTAATTTCGATACCATATTTTTTTGCCAACACACGCAAAGCCTCAGGATAAGTGAGTTGGTCGTGTTGCATTAAGAACTTTACCACCGAACCAGCTTCGCCACATGCAAAGCATTTATAGACACCCTTGGCAGGATTTACCGAGAACGAAGGCGTTGTATCATCGTGAAAAGGACACAAACCTTTATAGCTTACGCCCGCTTTACGCAGTGTAACGTATTCTGAAATGACGTCTACAATGTCTGCAGCCTCCAGTATTCTGTCAACGGTTGGTCTATCTATCATATAAAATTAATTATCGAAATGTTTTTT
>NZ_BAIS01000010.1 GCF_000613345.1 Prevotella disiens JCM 6334 = ATCC 29426
TTTGGTTATTAGGAACGTGATAAATCACGCCCCTACGAAGTTACTTTGGTTATTAGGAACGTGATAAATCACGCCCCTACGAAGTTGCTTTGGTTATTAGGAACGTGATAAATCACGCCCCTACTTACTACAATTGCACTAAAATAGGGAAATGATAGAAACAGAATTCTTATTTTTGTAATCTTGACCAATTCTCCCATAGCGAAAACCTATTGTTTTGGACTGTAAAAGTGCCTATTTTTTACTTCAAAACAGTGGGTTTTGTCTTTCAAATAGGAATTTACAAGGTGTTGCGTTAGCAGGAATGAATTTTAAATTGCCAAAAACGCTAAAAAATAGTACCGTTTTGAATGGAATGAACAAATGCTTCGCCCACTTTAAAGCCTTCATTATAAAGGTTTTCCAACTTTACAATATCTTTTTCCATGCGCCCTACAACAATCGGCGTGATAGGTCTTAAAACCGTTATCAGCCCTTTGCTTCATATTCGTCAATCATATCCAACTGCTTGTTGTAGGCTTCCAAGCGTTTACTGAGTACGCAGCGCAAACGAGGATAGTTCCTATAAACAAATTTAGGAATTTTTATGTCCTTCCCCGAATCCCTCCAACCTTTGTTTCTGGTGCAAACGACAACATTTTTTTCATGTCCTATTGCGATGGCACGCTGCAAAGGAATGGAATCGACAATGCCTCCGTCCAACATAGGAACCCCATCAATATCAACGATTTTACTCACATAAGGCAAACTACTCGATGCTCTTGCCAATTTGTTGAGTCTGTGGTAGTTGCCATTCCGTTCTTCAAGATATTCAGCACGCCCCGTTTCACAATTTGTTACCACCATTTCGAACGAGTAACCCCGACTGATATATTTAAAATAAGTGTCGTAATCGTAAGGGATTATCTCCATTGGAAACTTCTTATACAATAAGTCTGGGTCGAAAATACACCCCTGTGTAACAAGATGACGCAACCCAATGTAATCGTATTTTGCCAATAAATCAATGTTAGAAGCCCTTGCCCTGCGTGGCTGATGACTCATATAAGACAAGCCATTGCAGGCACCTGCCGACACTGCCACGATGTATTTAAAATATAAATCGTGCTTCATGAAAGCATCTAAAACGCCTGATGTAAACACACCACGCATGCCACCACCTTCGAGGACTAACCCTATATTTTTATCAAATTCCATAAAAACTTATAAAAATCACCCACAAAGTTACTGCTTTTTATCGAAAAATTATTATCTTTGCGCCTAAACTAATATATGAAAGCGATATGTTTAACAAAGAAACTTACATTAAACGTCGTTCAGAGCTAAAAAAGCTTGTAAAAGACGGTATTATACTGTTGTTTGGAAACAACGAATCCCCAGTTAATTCACCAGCGAATAGCTATGCGCCATTCCGCCAAGACTCATCATTTTTGTACTATTTCGGGCAAAAACGTGACGGTCTTGTGGGCGTCATTGATGTGAATGAAGGAACAGAAATGTTAGTCGGCGACGACATAGACATAGAAGACATCGTTTGGTTTGGAAGTGTTGATGCTGTGAAAGACCTTGCTGCACAAGTTGGAGTGAGCCATTCAGCACCAATGAAAGAATTGAAAAATATCTGCGACAAAGCTATAAAGTCAAATCGTAAGATACATTTCTTGCCCCCTTACCGTGCCGATATAAAAATTCAAATTAGCGATTTGTTGGGCATTCACCCTAATGCACAAAAAGAAGCAGCCAGTTTGGAACTTATCAATGCCATCGTAAAGATGCGTTCCGTAAAGACACAAGAAGAAATAGAAGAACTTGAACGTGCTGCAATCATCGGTTACAAGATGCACACAACAGCAATGCGCATCACAAAACCTGGACTTACAGAAAAGTATGTAGCAGGTCAATTGGAAGGCGTTGCCAACTCATACGGTTCAATGGTGTCGTTCCCAATCATCTTTTCACAACATGGCGAAATCATGCACGGCAATCCTTCAATGGCAGAATTAGAAGCAGGACGCTTAGTTTTGTGCGATTGTGGAGGCGAAACTATGGAGCATTATTGTTCAGACAACACCCGTACATTCCCTGTAAATGGCAAGTTCACCCAACGCCAATTAGACGTTTACAACGCAGTAGTAGAAGCTCACGATGCCGCTTTGGCACTCTCTAAACCAGGAATGAAATACGCAGATGTGCATTTCGAAATTTGTCGCATCATATTTGACCGCATGAAGGAACTCGGTTTAGCCAAAGGAAACACACAAGACGCTGTGGCAGCAGGCGCTCACGCCATGTTCTTGCCTCACGGATTGGGACACATGATGGGCATGGACGTCCACGATATGGAAGCATTAGGACAAATCCATGTCGGATTTGATGCAGAAACTCGTCCAAACCTTGAACAATTTGGAACCAATTGTTTGCGTATGGGACGCCGTTTGGAAGAAGGATTTGTTGTAACAGACGAACCAGGTATTTATTTCATACCAGCACTCATCGACGAATGGCGTGCAAAGAAACATTGCGCAGAGTTCTTGAACTTCGATAAGCTTGATGAATACAAAGACTTCGGTGGTATTCGTATCGAAGACGATATTCTTATCACAGCTGACGGCTGCCGTTTCTTAGGAAAAGACAGAATACCTTATCATGCCAAAGACGTGGAAGAATATATAAACGCATAAACAAAGAAAACAAAAATAAACATTATTAACAAACAATTTAATTTTTAAGACTGTCAGCCAACACAAAATGCTGGCAAACATTTAAAGAATCATGAAAAAAGTTTTAGTACTTGCACTCTTCGCACTCGTTGCGGTTGGTGCGAATGCAGCTCCTAAAAAAGCTGCAAAGAAAGTGGACAACAAACCAGTGTTCACTGTAATTAAGGAAAATCCTATCACAAGCATCAAGAACCAAAACCGTTCAGGTACTTGCTGGGACTACTCTACATTGAGCTACTTTGAAGCTGAAATCTTGAAAGCTACAGGTAAAACTTACGACCTCTGCGAAAGCTTCGTAGCAAACAAAACTTACATGGACCGCGCAATACAAGTTGTTCGTATGCATGGTGATGCTCAATTCGCACAAGGTGGTTCTTGCTACGACCCTCTCTATTGTCTTATGAACTATGGTATCTGTCCTGAGGGCGTAATGCCTTTCCCTGGTTCATTGCAAGGCGACTCTTTGTTTAACTTCAACGAGTTCTTCTCATTGATGGAACCATACGTAAACGCTATTGCAACAAACAAGGCAAGCAAAATTTCTAATCAATGGAAGCCAGGTCTTCAAGGTATTCTTGACGCTTACTTAGCAAGTGCCCAGAAAAATTCACATACGAAGGCAAGACTTACACTCCACAACAATTTGCTAATAGCCTCGGTTTGAACTGGAACGACTATGTAACTGTAACTTCTTACACTCACCACCCATTCTACACTTCATTCGCTGTTGAAGTACAAGACAACTGGCGTATGCCACAATCTCACAACGTTCCAATGGACGAAATGATGAAGATTATCGACAACGCTGTTATGAATGGCTATTGCATTGCATGGGGTGGCGACGTTAGCGAACCAGGTTTCACACGCGACGGTCTTGCTTATATGGTTGACGGAAACAAGGTTCAAAGCCTCCAAGGTAGCGATATGGCTCGTTGGTTGGGTCTTTCTGCAACAAAGAAACGCAGCCTCATTGACGAACTCGGTGCAAAAGTTCCTGAAGTAACTCCAACACAACAAATGCGTCAAGAACGTTTCGACAATTGGGAACTCACTGACGACCACGGTATGCTTATCTTCGGTATCGCTAAGGACCAATTCGGCAAGGAATACTACATGGTTAAGAACTCATGGGGTGAAACTGGTGCTTACAAAGGCATTTGGTACATGACAAAGAACTTCATTGCTGCAAACACAATGGACTTCATGGTTAATAAAAACGCTATTCCTGCTGACATTCGTCAGAAGATGGGCTTGTAAAAAACACCTGCTATTTTCATCTTAAAGGTGGGGTAAAACGCACTTTAACAGATTGAGAAAATAGTAATATAGATTTAAAAAAGCGTAAGTTTTTCAGACTTACGCTTTTTTTTTGTACCTTTACATGCAGAAATAAAAAATATTAAAATGCAATTAAAATGGAACTATACACCACCCACACCTGAACAAACAAATGCGGCTAAGGAACTTGGAGAGAAACTTGGTATAAGTCCCATATTAGCAACATTGTTGTTGCGACGAGGCATTAAAACAGAAAGTGCGGCAAAAAGGTTTTTTAGACCGCAACTGTCCGACCTTATCAATCCGTTTCTCATGCAAGATATGGATGTTGCAGTGGATAGATTGAACGATGCAATGGGGCGAAAAGAGCGCATAATGGTCTATGGCGATTACGACGTAGACGGTTGTACGGCGGTAGCGTTGGTGTTTAATTTTTTACGTCAGTTCTATTCAAACATAGAATACTACATTCCAGACCGCTATGATGAAGGTTACGGAGTGAGCAAAAAAAGTATTGATTTTGCAAAAGACAATGGCGTAAAACTCATTATTATACTCGATTGCGGCATAAAAGCAGTCGAAGAAATTTCTTATGCAAAGGAACAAGGCATCGACTTTATTATTTGCGACCACCATGTGCCTGATAATAATCTGCCACCAGCCGTTGCAATCCTGAATCCGAAACGCTCTGACGATAGCTACCCATTCAAAGATTTATGTGGTTGTGGCGTTGGGTTTAAGTTTATGCAGGCTTTTGCCAATAACAATAATATTGCATTCTCACGACTCATACCATTACTCGATTTTTGTGCGGTAAGTATTGCTGCCGATTTAGTGCCTGTGGTGGGCGAAAATCGTATTTTAGCCTTTCATGGTCTTAAACAATTGAATCAAAATCCGAGTGTTGGACTACAAGCAATCGTTGAAATTTGTGGACTTACGGGCAGAGAACTTTCCATGAGCGACATCATTTTCAAGATAGGACCTCGTATTAATGCCAGCGGACGCATGGAGAATGGAAAAGAAAGTGTTGATTTATTGGTCGAACGCGACTTGGCAACTGCGCTTTTAGAGGCAAGAAACATTGATAAATACAACGATAAACGAAAAGATGTAGACCGCCAAATGACCGAAGAGGCTAACCAAATTGTGGAAAGACTCGAAAGTCAGAAACACCAAAACAGCATTGTGCTTTACGATGAGCATTGGAAAAAAGGTGTGATAGGCATTGTGGCATCACGTTTAACGGAAATCTATTATCGTCCAACCATTGTGATTACGCGTGAAGACGACTTAGCAACAGGCTCAGCTCGCAGCGCAGTGGGTTTTGATTTGTATTCTGCCATTGAAAATTGTAGCGATTTGTTGCTCAATTTCGGTGGTCATACCTATGCAGCAGGCCTTACGCTGAAGTGGGAGAACGTGAAAGAATTTAGAGATAGATTTCAAAAATATGTTGATGAGCATATTGAGCCGCACCAAAAGGAAGCTACATTGGATATTGACACCGTTATTGATTTCAAAGATATTACCAAAAAATTGCATAACGACTTGAAACGTTTCGCCCCTTTTGGCCCTAAAAACGAGAAACCATTGTTCTGTACGAAAGATGTTTTCGATTTTGGAACCAGTAAGGTCGTAGGTCGAGCGCAAGAGCATATAAAATTGGAGTTGGTAGATTCTAAATCAAACAATGTAATGAATGGTATTGCCTTCGGACAGAGCGAGTCAGCACGTTATATTAAGTCAAAACGTTCGTTCGATATAGTCTATACCATCGAAGATAATGTTTTCAAAAAAGGCTCATCACAGCTGCAAATAGAAGGTATTCGCCCCTCTGAAAGCGAATAAAACTATCTTTTTGGAACTGTCGTTTAATGGTTATGACCTACAAAGAAATTCTACAAAAATATTGGGGATACCCTAATTTTCGTGGCATTCAAAGCGAACTTGTCGAAAGTATTGGGTCGGGAAGGGACACATTAGGATTGATGCCAACAGGAGGAGGCAAGTCCATTACTTTCCAAGTGCCTGCTTTGGCAAAGGAAGGGGTGTGCATTGTCATCACGCCTTTGATTTCTTTGATGAAAGACCAAGTAGACAATTTACAGCGACGACACATAAAAGCTGCTGCTATCTTTTCGGGAATGCAGCAACACGAGATTATTTCAACGCTTGAAAATTGCATTTTTGGCGGCATAAAGCTACTATATGTTTCGCCAGAACGACTAAGTTCCGAACTCTTTCAAGCCAAATTGAAGCATATAAAAGTGAGTTTCATCACCGTAGATGAGGCTCATTGCATTAGCCAATGGGGCTATAATTTCCGTCCTTCTTATTTGGAAATCATTAAAATTCGGGCGTTATTGCCCAATGTTCCCGTCCTTGCGCTCACTGCAACTGCTACCCCTAAGGTGGTAAAAGATATTCAAAAGCGGTTGGGTTTCGCGCAAGAAAATACTTTTCAAATGAGTTTTGCACGCAGCAATTTGGCTTATGTCAAACGCAATGCGCAAGATAAATTTGAAGAAATGGTACACATTCTTCAGTCGGTACAGGGCTGTGCGATAGTCTATTGCAGAAGTAGACGAAGAACAAAAGAGGCTGCTCAATATTTATTAGCCAACAATATTTCGGCTACTTGGTATCATGCTGGGTTGGAATACACCGTTAAAGAAACTCGGCAGAATGATTGGCAAGCCGATAAAGTGCGTGTTATGGTGGCAACCAACGCCTTCGGAATGGGAATTGACAAGGCTAATGTGCGCATCGTTATCCACCTTGACCCTCCCAATTCTATTGAAGCCTACTTCCAAGAGGCGGGTCGTGCGGGTCGTGATGGCGAAAAATCGTATGCCATTATGCTTTATACGAAAGATACAGACGAGCAAAAATTGAGGAAAAGGGTAGGGGAAACCTTTCCGCCAAAGGAGACAATAACAGAGATTTACAACCAATTGGCTTACTTTTATCAGATAGGTGTGGGTAGCGGATATGGTGCAACCTTTGAATTACCCATTGATAAATTCTGCATAACCTATGGTCATTTCCCGATTTATGTCAATGCTGCGTTGCAAATTTTAACCCGTGCTGGCTATATAAACTACGACCCTGACCCTGACAACAAGGCGCGTGTGAAGTTTATTTTAAGTAGAAACGAACTCTATAAATTGGGCGAACAATCGAAAGCAGAGAACGATGTTATCACCCAATTGTTGCGCATTTACGGCGGATTGTTTGTTGATTATTGTTTCATTGACGAGTCTTATATTGCCGAGCGAGCTGGGTTGGATAGAAATACGACCTATCAAACGCTGAAAGAGTTGAGCCGAAAGCGCATCATCAAGTTTATTCCTCGTAAAAATATTCCTCTTATTACCTATTTAAGGGATAGGGTTGATGGTGCTGAATTGCTTCTTTCGCCCGATGTTTATGAAGAAAGGAAAGAAAAATTTGAGGAACGAATAGCCTCAATGATTTCTTATTTGCAAACCGACTACACCTGTCGCAGTCGCCAACTCCTTCGTTATTTTGGCGAAGAGAAGTCAGATAATTGTGGCGTTTGCGATGTTTGTTTGGCACATAAAAAGGAAGAGAAAGCGTTAAACAAAGAACTTCGCAAGGCGATACTCGGTCTATTGGCTGACAATAATAAGCATCACATCACCGAATTGAAAGCCTTTGAACCTCAATCCACTACCACTAATGACGAAAAACTCGACAAAGTGCTTGCTGAAATGCTCGACGAGGAAGAAATTTCAATGGACGGAAACTACATTTATAAGCCTTAAATCGTCCACCCAATAAGTATCATTGTTCGCCCAACAGGCATAATGGTCTGTCCCAACAAGTATCATTGTCCTAAAAAACACGCAGAAACGCCCACTCAACTATCCTTTTTCTTTCTTCAAGATAGCTGCGATGAGTCGTTATGGCTATCCATTCTTTTATTTATAAAACATTTATTTTTATTCGAAAATAGCACGAATTGTATAATAAAGTTGCAATAATAATTACAAAGTATTGGTTATTTTGCGTATTTTATTTATATTTGCGCCATCACAAACAATTTATTAACAAATCTTTTATCAAAATGAAGAAAAGTCTATACAATCTTTTTAGTTTACTTTTATTATTATCCTTTTTAGGAATTTGTACGCAAACCTATGCCGACGAAATCAATTTGACAACATCGTATGTAACCAGTTCCACATCTACCGAACAGTTTGCTATGAGAATTAAGGCACCGTCAGGTACAAAATACTATATCGACTTTGGCGACGGAACTGAAATTCAGACAAAAAAAGGCTCTGGTTATGGTGACTATATTTACTATAATTTTGCCGATATGGCTACAAATCCAGTGCATCATGTAAAGATTTGGGGCGGTCCTATTGTTGAATTTATGGTCATAAGCAATAAAAAGGTTTCAGAATTAACGCTCAAAGATTGCAATGAATTGGTTAAATTTTCATGTGCCAACAGCGATTTGAAGACCTTAGACCTTTCAGCTTGTCCTAAACTTACCGATGTAACTTGCAATGCCAATAACATTGAAGACCTGAAATTGCCCGAGAGTGCAATCTATTTAACGTTCAATTTAAACCGATTGACATTGGCTGAATTCCCCGCAAAGAAGTCGTATAAATACGTTTATGGTCCTATGCGCCCTGTTTATTTGGAGAAAGAAAAAATAAATGGGCTGACAGTAGACCTTACAGACTTCCTCCAATACAATGGTACAACGTCTACTTTCAAGTGGTATCGTTTCAATAATCATGGTAATGACGGCGACTTTAATATGCTCATCGACCCTTCAACGTATAAGGAAGAAAATGGTGTGTTTACCTTTAACGAGCCGTTTGATACTGAAATTTATTGCGTTGTAAGCAACTCAGCCTTGCCAAGACTTGATAATATCAACGACCGTTATGGCATTATGCCTATCAAATTGGAAGGAAAAGCAAAGCAGTTGGAACAAGTTCATGCTGCTTTCTTGACCGACAAATTTACCACCGAGAACTTAACTTTCAATCTTACCTTGTCAAGTCTTACCGACAATTCGCCTTGTATGATTAACTGGGGCGACGGTGTAATCCAAGAGTTGAAGTTGAATAAAACAGAGTCTGTTGTAAAACACAACTTCATTGATGCTCAGGTAGATAAGAAACATTTGGTACAAATACAATGTGCCGATTTAGACTTGCTTCAATTCCCTGAATTGAGCGGTTTCCTCGCTTTCCAAGCAGGCAATGTTGAAAGTCCTGTAAAGCGCATCGTGCTAAGCAGCAACCGCCAAAATGCCATCGATGTTTCTATGTTCAAGCAGCTTGAGGCACTTACTGCAAATAGTTGTTTTGCCACAGAAGTGAAGTTGCCACAAACAGCCACTTTAAAGCAATTGTCTTTGGAAGGAAACCAATTGAAAACCATTGCTTTGGACGGATTTGTCAATATGGAAGAACTGAATTTGAGTCGCAACCAGTTGCAAGCAGTCAATTTAAGCAAGATGAACAAACTTGTAAAAGTAAATCTGTCGTTTAATAATATTTATACATTTACGATGCCCGACACCTATGCCCTGTTGAAAGAAATGAATTGCGGCAACAATAGCATACCAATGTATTCTTTGCCTGAAAAGAAAACGATAGAAACGTATGTTTATGCGCCACAAAACTCGTATACTATTCTTCCTGAATACATTAAAAAGAACGTGGTAGACTTGTCAGTCTTCAACAATTTGAAGGGTGTTTGCGATACACCACAGCCAACAACTTACATTTGGCTCAACAAAGACGAAACGGGAATTCCTATTGTTAAGGGACTTTGCTATGACGAAGCCGATGGTAAATTCACCTTCAAACTTCCTGAACAAGCCGATATTTATTGCAGCATGCAAACCAATGCTTTCCCTGATTTGTCGTCAAACGGAGTAGATTACAGAACAAAACCTATCACAATGATGAAGGTTGCAAATGGAATTGCCGACATCAACGGCAACGAACAAGGCATTGAAATGGTTCAACATGGTAGCGAAATCACTTTGATTTCAAGCAAAACCGCTATGGTTAGCATCTACGATGTACAAGGTCGTGTGGCTAAAAATGTAAATATGACAGCAGGCGAAACCGCTAACATCACCTTACCAGCAGGTGTTTACATCATGAAAGCCAACGGCATGAATACCATAAAGTTTGTGGTAAAGTAAGAAAATAATTGAATTTAGCACAAATCGTTTGAACAAAGTCGGACGAGTCTGACTCGTCCGACTTGTCCGACTTGTCCGAAAAATCGCAAAAAAACTTCAATTTACTGCTTGTACTTCTCTACGCCGAGTTTATACATATCGTTGCCTGTCATGGTTGATGGCAACAATGACAGGCAATTCTTTTCGTTTTTACAGATGTCATGAAAAGCAAAGTTTTTGTCCCGAGTTATGGAACGAAAATCTTTTGGATTAAAACGATGTTTTAGGTTTCATTATACAAGGCAGTAAATAATGAATGCTGATAAAATTACTACGACCGTTACATGGACTGCCAAATACTTTTCTGTAAATTCACTAAATTCTTTCATCATTCCTTCCATAATTATCTAAATTTATTATCCGTAACAAAGATAGCCCTTTATTTTCATTAAAACAAATAAGTTGAGTCGGTTCATGCGGTTTACATCGTTTTTTTATAGAAATGAAATATAAACCGACTGAAAACCACACTTCAAGGGGAAACTGTTCGTTCTGCATGGAGCTTGCTTGCCTTGCTTCTATAATATATTAAGGTGAAAATTCATGGTAAGCATATTTTTTATAAGCTGTTTATAATAAATTTATAACTATTCATTTAGACTTGATATAAATCAATTTTATGGAGTTTTATCAATAAAATTCGTTTTATTTTTGCAAGTTTAATTATAAATTCATATCTTTGCTATATAATAAAATGTAAAAGTCATCATTTACAAAATTCTCAAAATGGGGAATAGTTATATTTGGTAGAAGAAAGCATTCAGGAAGTATATAAGGATTGAGAAGAACACTATTCGGCTATAAAGTTAGCATAAGAGAGGCAGATAGTGTGAAATTGATTTCTTAAATTAGAGGACTTCAATAAGTAAGGTAATTTTAGGTAGCAAGATTGCAGAAGGGATTGTTTAAAAGGATAGAATAAAGAGTAGTTTCATAGTATTTAAATTTATTAGGAAATGCGCACTTTCAATAGCTAACGTTGGGAGTGCGTTTTTTTTATTTTTGCCTTTTTCTTGACATAATGTAAACTAAAAAACGAAATAAATAGTAATAGGGAAATAAAAAACAACTTTTTGCGGTGTTATTGCATGCGGTTTTAAAAAATGTTAAGTGCTGGAAATTACTTTTAAAAAGTTTGTTCGTACAAAAAAGATACATTACCTTTACACTCGTTATCCTGAAACAATCTTAATAAACCTAATGGGCTAATGCCTAAAAAATGTATTAGAAACGGAGAACTGTGAAGTTCGCCGTTTTTTTTATTATTATTAGAAACATGAAACGAATGGTTGAACTTGTGAAAAAGTCATGCTCGTATATGTAGCACGATTGTTTGATTTTTAAAACAATAGGTTTTGAAAGGCAAAAGAGCCTATTTTAAGCACAAAAATAGACACTTTTTATAAATTAAGATGGGGGGCATTAGCAAGCTGGCGAAAAACGTTCTTTTTCAAAGTGCGATTTCTCGCCACGAGCATGTACAAATTTCGTTTCACTCATTTGCATGCTTCGTCTGGCTTAACGAAATCGTTCTCTTTTAGAGTGCAAAATAGCTGCTTTCTGGCAAGTTATGATACTTTGTAGGGGCGTGATTTTTTCGCTTTGCTCAACAACTCGTATCACGTTCCTAATACACTAAAATTTGCGGAGAGGAACGTGATAAATCACGCCCCTACAAAGTATCATTGCTCGAAAGGTTCTATTTCTCGCCACGAGCATGTACAAATTTCGCTTTGCTCATTTGTATGCTTCGTGTGGCTTAACGAAATCGTTCGTCCCTACGCCAACTTGCTGTCCGTTTCCTTGCTTATTTTTTCCTAATTTGATAGATTTCCTTAGGCTTCATACTCCGTTGGGTCGTCAATCCCAGCTTGTTGGAAGGCTTCTTTTCGTTCAACGCATGTGCCACATTTGCCACAATGGTGGTTGCCGTCTTTATAGCAACTCCATGTTTCAGCGTAGTCGATGCCTAATTTTGTGCCAATGCTGACAATATCGGCTTTGGTGATGTTGGTGAAAGCGGCTTCTATGCGCGTGTTGTTGAACGTTCCTGCTTGGGTTGCAGCAGTCATGGCGTCAATAAATTCGGGGCGACAATCGGGATAAATGGTGTGGTCGCCACCATGGTTGGCAATGTAAATGCGGTTAAGATGATGACTTTCGGCAATGCCCGCAGCAATGGCGAGCATGATTCCATTACGAAAAGGCACAACGGTCGATTTCATATTGTCTTCTTCGTAATGCCCTTCGGGAATTTTGTCAGACCCTTCTAAAAGCGAACTTTTAAAATATTCGTGCATGAATTGCAAAGGTATGACGATGTGGCGAATGCCCAAACGCTTGCAATGTAAGGCAGCGAAAGGCAATTCTTTGCTGGCGTGGTTTTGTCCGTAGTCGAACGAAATGGCTAATGCTATGGTGTTGGCCTTTTGGTGGAGTAGGGTAATGGAGTCAAGTCCACCGCTTACGATGATAATCGAATCTTTCATTTTTTTCTGTTTATGATGTTTTGTGCTAAAAATATTATTGTCTACACTTTGCTATCATTATTGTCTACCGACTTGACGCACCTCAACAATATTGATAAGCAAGTGCAAAATTACGAAAAAAGATTTCGTTTTGTTCTCCCGATAGGATATTTTTTAGTAAATTTGCCGTATTAAGAATGTATTCAATATAATTAAAATAAAAATCAAACGAGATGAAAATTAACGATTTCAACTTCGCTGGACAGAAAGCAATTGTCCGCGTGGATTTCAATGTGCCATTAGATGAAAATGGTAAAGTTACAGACGACACACGTATTCGTGGTGCCTTACCAACTTTGAAGAAAGTGATTGCTGATGGTGGCGCACTCATTATGATGAGCCACATGGGTAAGCCAAAAGGCAAGGTGAAGGCTGAACTTTCATTGGAACAGATTGTTAAGAACGTGAGCGATGCGTTGGGCGTGCCTGTAAAGTTTGCTAAAGATGCAGGAAAAGCAGAGGCAGAAGTAGCAGAATTGAAGAATGGTGAGGCTCTTTTGTTAGAAAATCTTCGTTTTTATGCTGAAGAAGAAGGCAAGCCAGTAGGCGTAGAAAAGGGTACTCCAGAGTATGATGCTGCTAAAAAAGAAATGAAAACTCGTCAGGCAGAGTTTGCTAAAAAGTTGGCTTCATACGCTGACGTTTATGTAAACGACGCTTTTGGAACTGCTCACCGCAAGCATGCTTCAACAGCCGTTATTGCTGACAACTTCGATGCCGACCACAAAATGTTGGGTTTCCTTATGGAAAAAGAAGTTACAGCTATCGATAGCGTCTTGAAAAATGCGCAACACCCATTCACAGCCATTATTGGTGGTTCAAAGGTTAGCTCTAAATTGGGCGTAATTAAGAACTTGTTGGATAAGGTGGACAACCTCATTATTGGTGGCGGTATGGGCTATACTTTCATCAAAGCACAAGGTGGCAAAATTGGAATGTCGCTCCACGAAGACGAATTGATGCCTGAAGCATTGAGCGTAATGAAGACTGCAAAGGAAAAAGGTGTTAATCTTTCACTTTCGGTAGCTACTATTTGTGCGCAAGAATTTTCTAATGATGCAGAGCGTAAGCAATTCCCAATCAACCAAATTCCTGATGATTGGGAAGGTATGGACGCTGCTCCAGAAAGTCTTGAAATATGGAAGAAGATTATTCTCGACTCAAAAACAATTCTTTGGAACGGTCCTGTTGGCGTGTTCGAACTCGATAACTTTGCACATGGTACAGGAGAAATCGCAAAATATGTTGCCGAAGCTACACAAAAGAACGGAGCATTCTCGCTCGTTGGTGGTGGCGATTCAGTAGCCGCAGTAAACAAATTTGGTTTGGCTGACAAGGTTTCATACGTTTCTACAGGTGGTGGCGCAATGCTCGAAGCTATCGAAGGCAAAGTACTCCCAGGCATAGCAGCTATCGAAGGCTAATAGATTACACATTATATTATAGAAGGAAGAAAGTTTGCCATAAACTTTCTTCCTTTTTTCTTTTGTATTTCCCCTTAGGTGGGTTCTAAAAATTAGCTTTGTTTTAATTTGCTTTTCTTTTTGTGAGCAAATTGTCAATGAGTAAGGGCGCATAGCGAGCTATGCAACCGCACGAATTGGCGATTTGAACCAAAAAGAAACCAAAGAAAAACAAAACGAAACCCATATCCTAAGTATATTTCTTTCGGTGGTAATTTTTAGAACCCACCTTTATAGTTTTCCCCTTTTTTGGGCTCATTAGAAATTGTTTTCAGGTCAGCGAGGAACGTTAGCAGATTGGCGTAGGGGCGGAGGTTTCCTCCGTTCCGCATATAGCAAGTCGGTTGTAGGGGCGGAATTTCATTCCGTTCCGCACAAGTAGCTTCGTAGGGGCGTGATTTTTTCGCAAGCTCAACAACTCGTATCACGTCCCTCACAACCTTTGAAGAATTAATGAATTGGGCATTTTTCTGTGAGGAACGTGATAAATCACGCCCCTACGAATCTACTTTTTCACCACAATATCCCTTTTATGATAGCAAATAAAAACTCCCCAACCTTTTGCAAGGCTGAGGAGCGAAATATACTACTTATTATAAATTTCTTATTTTGCTACTTTCTCCAATTTGCCCATTACTGAGAACATGAAGATAGCAGAGAGGATACAGAGAACGATGAATACGCTCCATACAACCCACAATGGAAGTGAACCCCAAAGGAAGCCACCAACACTTACGAGGAAGTTACCCAAAGCAGTTGCAACGAACCAACCGCCCATCATAGCACCCTTATACTTAGGAGGAGCTACCTTAGAAACGAATGAAATACCCATTGGGCTGAGCAACAACTCACCGAAAGTAAGCACGAGGTAAGTACCAATCAACCAATTAGGAGATGCAAAAGTCTTTGCACCATCGGCTGCTACCTTTTGAGCATCAGGTGAGTTAAGACCCATAGAAGCCAATAACATGACCACGAAACCGCAACCTGCAATCAACATACCGTAAGCAATCTTACGAGGAGCTGATGGTTCTTTACCCTTCTTAGCCAAAGCACCGAAGATTGCCATACTTATTGGAGTAAGCGCAACTACATAGAATGGGTTAAATTGTTGGAAAATAGGCGCACTAACATGAACTTCACCGTTAATTGTACCATACTTGTAGCCAATTACAGCCAATGCTGCGAGGATAACGAGAGCTGAAATGCCCTTAGCTTTTCCTGTTTTAGCACCAAAGAAAGCGAAACCAGCGTAAACAATGATAATTACCATGAAGAGGTTGATTACATCGAATACCATACTCTGAGCACCTTCTGCAGTAGGTTGTACAAACTCGTCGGCAAAGTAAGTAAGAGTAAGACCATTTTGGTGGAAAGCCATCCAGAAGAAAATAACTACGGCAAATACAAGGCAAAGCGCAACGATGCGTTCTTTTGTTTCTGCTGGAGAAAGTTCTTCAACTTCTGCGGCAGCCTTGTCGTCCTTCTTCTTTGCGCCACCTTCCAAATGCTTAAATCCTGGGCGGAAAGCATAGTAAATAGCGATAGAAAGAATCAACGAAGCACATGCTACGGCAAATGCCAAGTGATAAGCTGCATTAGGATTCATGTGCAATGAAGTTACTGCCCAGTCGTGAATTTTTACAGCAGCAGTAGGAGCAAACAAAGCACCAATGTTGATAGCCATGTAGAAGATAGAGAAACCAGAGTCGCGCTTGTCGGCCATGCCTGCTTCATCGTAAAGGTTACCTACCATTACTTGCAAGTTGCCTTTGAAAAGACCTGTTCCCAAAGAAATAAGAAGTAGGGCAGCAAGCATACTTGTGAACGCTACAGCACCGGTTCCCAATGGAAGTGCCAAGCAAAGATAACCAATGAACATAATCATGATACCTGTTGTTACCATCTTTCCATAACCGAACTTGTCAGCCAAAATACCACCTACGAGTGGTAAGAAGTAGACTAATCCGAGGAAAGTACTGTAAATTGCTCCTGCTGTTCCAGCTTCAAGACCGAAATTTCCTCTAAGGAAAAGGGCAAAAACTGCAATCATGGTGTAATAACCAAATCGCTCTCCTGTGTTGGCTAATGCCAATGCATAAAGACTTTTAGGTTGTCCTTCGAACATAATTTTAAAATTTTAGTTGTTATTAATTGATTTATTTGTTATTTTTACTTTTGGTAATGTCAAACAAGTAGGTCGCTTTGATAAGAAAACTTCCATTATTTGACTTTCCGAAATAGTCTTTTTTCGTGTTCCCATAGATGTTGCCCAATCCATAATAGTAGCGTGCTTCTAAAAGGAAATGACCAATATGGTCGTTACTATACTCTGTTCCCAAGCCAGCAGCGATGCCGTAATCAAATTTCTTTTCTACGGGCATGTTTTCCTGATTGGCTATTGTGTTGCTACGACCTGTCCCGTCGGTAGCTATATTTGGGGTTTCATAGTTCTTTGACGTTGTTTCGCTCACGAAAAAGCCGATTTGAGGCCCTGCTTGTACGAAGAAATTAAAGCCATTCCTTTCCTTTCCCCAAGCCAAATGAGCAAAAACAGGGATTTGAACGTAATTCAATGTGCGGGAATAGGCTTCTATTGCTCCGTTTTGGTTCATTACTTTTTCGCCCGTCTTTGTGCGAATATCTTGGTTCCACCCCATGGCGGTGTAGTTTATTTCGCCATAAATCGAACAAATTGTATTGAAATATTTTTCGCAAATATAGCGTACAGAACCACCAAAGGTCATTCCTTTTTTCATAGTTTGCGATACTCTTGGCGCAAAACCAACATTCGACATGACAAAACCAGCGTTACCACCAATGGAAAGGTCGTTACGATGCTCTCCCACTTGTGCCTTTGCTACAAGCGAGAGTAACAATAATAATGCTGTAATTATCTGTTTCTGCATGTTTTATAGTATTCTTTTTCAACCCTTCTTTGAAGGTCTTTCGTGTTTTCTCTGCCGCTGTTTTCAACTAATAAACTAAGTTTTCCATCGTTTGGTCGGCTTTGAAGTGCACCAATTGGAAGTGATTATTGATGTATCCGCCACTTCCATACCGCTCAAAATTGTAGTGCGTTTGCAGCGGAGCGTATTTCACATCGGTGCTATTGCCTTTAAAATTCTTACCTTTATTCTTTAATCCACGAACGAAGAATTGTGCTTGGTCGTAGCCTATAATGGCAAAACGTGGAATGTAAGTGTTGCGCATGGGTTCGCCAAACTTACTTTGATAGAGCTTTTCCAACGCTTCCGTTTTCCGAGCTGCCTTATTATAATAGTAGGTCGAAGGAATGTAAACTCCGTATTTAAAGTAATTTGCTAAATTATATTCTTGGTACATAAACCATTCGTTGTAACCATACATCGAAATGGCAATGCCTGGATTAGTGCGTTTCAAAGAATCTAATTTGGCGAAAACCTTATTTAAATATGGACTTTTCTCCGAATTTATGACAATTACGTTGGGCTTTGATGTGCTAAAATTCTTCGCAAAATCAACCTGAGGCGTATTGATACTTGTCAGTTTGTATGGGATTTTAGCTCTTTCCAGATTCTTTCTCAGTTCGCTTGTGAAGTTTCCAACCTGACTATCATTGTCGTTACAGTTGATAAAGATGGGTTGATGCGTCTTTTGGAAACGTTCAAAGAAACATGCTATCGCCTTTTGATTCAAGCGAAAGTTGTCTTGATAGACTTGGAAAATATTTGGATTAACGCTAGCTTCCTTTGATTCTATTGAGAAAGGAATGACCATTTTAATGCCATTTTTCGTACAGAAATCCCCTAAATGCTTCACTTGATTGCTATAAAGCGGACCAAAAATAATATCTAAATTGGCTGCATTTTGCTCTGAAAGCGTTGTGCGAATATCAGCATCTATCGGTACATTCCATGCGTGAACGTCCGTATTGATACCTTCTGCCTTCATTTGTTCCAATGCCAACAATAGACCTCTGTAATATTCCACCATGCGTTTGCCGTCGCCATCGTTGTTGTGTAAAGGCAACATAACACCTATTCTAATGACATTTGAAACAGGCGCAGCCACAGATTTTTGCGGCTTTGGCGTGTTGGTTGTAATGGTTGTAGGTTTTATTTCCGCTTTCTTGTCGTTTCCTTTTGCGAATGGAACAAAAATCCATGAGCCTTTCTTGAGTTCATAGCCCTCTTGTTTCATTTCTGGATTTGCGTCAAGTAGCTCTTGTATGCTGACACCATAGTCTTTGGCAATGCCAAAGATGGTTTCTTTTTTCTTAACCTTATGAATATCTCTCCATATCGTCGTTTGCGCTGCAGCTTCGATAGTGAAGGCTAAAACGAATATAAAAAGAAAATATTTATAATAAAGTTTCATATTTCAACGTTTTAAGTTTATCACATTGCAAAGATACAAACTATTTGTTTAATTCTTGCATGAAAAGATGCTTTTATCTAAAAAAAATAAGTACTTTTGTAAACGCATCGAGCATTCTTTAAAGATAAAGTTTAGATTATATTTTTTATGGATTATATTGAGATTAATGGTTATAAGTCATTGAAATCGGTTCGACTTGACATTAAGCCGATAAATATTTTAATAGGAGCCAATGGAAGTGGGAAAAGTAATTTTGTCTCTTTTTTCGAGTTTCTTAATAATTTGTATCATCAAAACTTATCAATTTATGTTGGCTTAAAAGGTGGGGAGGATAAAATTTTATTTCGTGGAAAGAAAATTACCGATGAGCTTTCTTTTCATATAGAATTTAATGAAGGTGTAAATGGATATTCTGCGACTTTAAAAGCAGGTGATGAAGGCTTTATTTTTTTGAATGAAAATCTAATTTATCAAGGTAATCCAAAAAAAATTAATGGAGGCGACAAAGAAGCGAGAATAAAACAGACTGATAATTTCCGAGCAAAGTATGTTATCAAATATTTAAATGGATTTAGGAAATATCATTTTCATGATACAAGTTCGCAATCTCCTTTTACGCAATATAGTAGTATAAAAAACGATGCGGCTTATTTTTATGCTGACGGTCGAAATATTGCAGCTTTTTTATATTATATTCGTGAAAAAAATAAAATCGTTTACAATAGAATTGTTAAGAATATACAATCTGTAGCTCCATATTTTTCTGATTTTGAGTTTTATCCAAATGAAGAGTCATTATTGCGTTTGCAATGGCGGGATAAGTTTAGTGATGTTATTTATGGTGCTAATGACTTTTCTGACGGTACATTACGCTTTATTGCTTTGTCCGTTCTTTTTCTACAACCTAACTTACCTGACACTATTATTATTGATGAACCAGAGTTAGGGTTGCACCCTTTTGCTATTACGAAATTGGCTGGAATGATAAAATCTGCATCAAAACGAAATTGTCAAGTCATTGTTGCTACCCAGTCTTCTGATTTAATTAGTCATTTTGAGGCAGAAGATATTATAACAGTAGACCAAGTAAATGGAGAATCGAAATTTTGTAGACAGAGTTCCCAAAACTTAAAAGTTTGGCTTGACGATTATTATACGATAGACGATTTATGGAAACGTAACATGATAGAAGGAGGTCAGCCTAATCAATGCTTATGAAACGACTGATTATAATATGTGAAGGGCAAACTGAACAGGAGTTTTGTAATGTTTTGCTTGCACCTTTTTTCTCTCAGATAGGCATTTCTTTGCAAGCACCGCTTATCAAAAAATCGCATGGCGGCATTGTTAATTGGGATAGTTTAAAGAGTGAAATAGAGAAATATCTTTGTTGTGAGAAAGATGTTTTGCTTACAACGCTGATAGATTATTATGGAATAGAAGCTTCTCATAGGTTTCCTCAATGGAACAAAGCACAAGAGATTGTTGATAAATGTAAGCGTTTAGATTTCATTGAAGAGGCAATGAAAAATGATATAGACGAAAACCTTTGTGTCAGGTTTATGCCTTATATTCAGTTGCATGAATTTGAGGGATTACTCTTTAATAATAAAGAAGTATTTTACAATCAAATAGCTGCTGAAGAGTTAGTTGGAAAAGATGAATTAGAGTCTGTTTTTAATGATTTTGATAACCCTGAAATGATAAATAATAGTGTAGAAACTTCGCCAAGTCATCGGTTAGAACGCATTATCAAAGGTTATAATAAAATTGTTTATGGTGTTTGTTTAGCTGAAGCAATAGGTTTGGCTCGAATAAGAGAAAAGTCGCCTCGATTTAATCGGTGGTTAGATATTTTATGTGCGGCTTTACAGAAGTAAAAGATAAGAGAATATGAGGTCAATAATTTATAAAATATCCTTGTTTTTGGTGGCATTTCTATTTGCTGCTAATGGTTTTGCGCAATCGTGCGAGCCATACGGGACATACACGAATGAAGAAGGCAATACGGAAACGATTAATTCTGCACAAGGTTTTTCTGGTTCTGCTCCTTTAACGGTCGATTTTGTTGCCAATCCTACTGCTGATTATCCTGCTGGAACGCAGTTTGAATGGCATTTCTTTCATCAAAATAATCGAAAAACAGCCTTTTTGGTGCGTTACGAAGCCAATACACAATATACTTTTACGGAAGCTGGTTCGTTCCAAATAAAGTTGTATGAAATATTGGGTGCTGATACGGTAAATATTTACGACCCCATTGTTGTTTCTATTAGTGAAAGCGAATTGATTATGCCGAATGCTTTCTCGCCTAATGGAGATGGTATTAACGATGTTTATAAGGCAAAAAAAGGATTTAAAAGTATTGTAGAATTTCGTGCAATCGTCTTTAATCGTTGGGGACAAAAGCTCTATGAATGGACTGACCCTGCTGGTGGTTGGGACGGAAAGTTTAATGGAAAAGACGTGGCGCAAGGTGTTTATTTTGTGAATGTAAAGGCAAAAGGTGCCGATGGGCGTATTTTTCATATCAAACGGGATATTAATTTGTTGCGCAATTTTACAGAAACGACCAACGCACAACCTTAAAGGTGGGTTCTAAAAATTACCACCGCAAGAAATATACTTAGGATATATGGGTTTCGTTTTGTTTTTCTTTGGTTTCTTTTTGGTTCAAATCGCCAATTCGTGCGGTTGCATAACTCGCTATGCACCCTTACTCATTGACAATTTGCTCACAAAAAGAAAAGCAAATTAAAACAAAGCTAATTTTTAGAACCCACCTTAATTTGATTTGCAAGACGATTAACAAAAAGATTGAATGAACGATAAAATAGAAGTTTTAGGGGCAAGAGTACACAATTTAAAGAATGTTGATGTAACGATGCCTCGTAATTCCTTGATTGTTTTTACAGGATTATCGGGATCGGGAAAGAGTTCTTTGGCGTTTGATACTATCTTCGCCGAAGGTCAAAGACGTTATATTGAAACTTTCTCAGCCTATGCTCGCAATTTCCTTGGCGGTATGGAACGCCCTGATGTGGATAAGATTACAGGACTTTCGCCTGTTATTTCTATCGAACAAAAGACAACCAACAAGAATCCACGTTCTACGGTTGGCACGACCACAGAAATTTACGATTATCTGCGTTTACTTTATGCTCGGGCGGGTATTGCCTACTCTTATATGAGTGGCGAAGCCATGATAAAATATACCGAAGAGCGAGTCGTAGAGATGATTCTTGCCGATTATGCCAATCAAGGAATTTATATTTTAGCCCCATTGGTGAGAAATCGCAAGGGACATTATCGTGAATTGTTCGAGCAAATGCGCCGTAAAGGCTACCTTTATATTCGTATTGACGGCGAAATTCTTGAAATAACACGAGGAATGAAGGTCGATAGGTACAAGAATCATAATATTGAGGTGGTTATTGATAAGTTAAAATTGGGGGCTGCCGATGATGAAACTTTGAAAGAACGCTTAGCCAAAACTGTTTCTGTTGCTATGAAACAAGGCGATTCGCTCATTATGATTGTGGAAAAAGAGAGCGGTGAAGCCAAATATTTCTCGAAACGTTTGATGGACCCTATCACAGGAATTGCTTACAAAGACCCAGCACCCAATATTTTCTCGTTCAACTCTCCCGAAGGTGCGTGTCCGCATTGCAAAGGATTGGGAAAAGTGAGCGAAATAGATTTGAACAAAGTCATTCCCGACACGGCATTAAGCATTCACGAAGGGGCGATAGTTCCTTTGGGAAAATACAAGAACCAAATGATATTCTGGCAGATAGCTGCGTTGCTTGAAAAGAGTGAATGCACCTTAAAGACGCCTATAAAAGATATTCCCAAAGAGGTTTTAGACGAAATTCTTTACGGCTCGTTAGAGAAAGTTCGCATTTCAAAAGACCTTGTACACACTACTTCTGATTATTTTGCATCGTTCGATGGTGTGATAAAATACCTTCGTTCGGTTATGGAAAACGATGAAACAGCAGCGGGACGCAAATGGGCTGACCAGTTTATTGCCGACCGTGAATGTCCTGAATGTAAGGGGCAGCGTCTCAATCGTGAATCTTTGTCGTATAAAATATGGGATAAGAACATTGCCGAATTGTCGGCTTTGGATATTACCGACTTGAAAGCATGGATAGATAGCGTAGAGGAACATCTTTCGGACAAGCAAAAACACATTGCAACCGAAATATTAAAGGAAATTCGCAAGCGCATTAACTTCCTTTTGGACGTAGGTTTAGACTATCTTTCATTGAACCGACAGAGTGGAACACTATCGGGTGGCGAAAGTCAGCGCATACGTTTAGCAACCCAAATTGGCTCGCAATTGGTCAATGTGCTTTACATTCTTGACGAACCTTCTATCGGTTTGCATCAACGAGATAACGACCGATTGATAAAATCGTTACGCGAATTGCGCGACCTTGGCAACACGGTGATTGTCGTAGAACACGATGAAGACATGATGCGTGCTGCCGATTGGATTGTCGATATTGGTCCAAAGGCGGGCAGAAAGGGTGGGGAAGTTGTCTTCCAAGGAACTTACGACGAGATGATGAAGACCCACACGCTCACAGCGCAATACCTCAATGGCGAGCAAAGCATTGAGATGCCTACTGAACGCCGCAAAGGAAATGGCAAATCTATATGGTTGAAAGGTTGCAAAGGCAATAATCTGAAAAATGTAGATGTAGAATTTCCTCTTGGAAAGCTCCTTGTTGTAACGGGAGTGTCGGGTTCTGGCAAGAGTACATTGGTAAACGAAACCTTGCAACCTATCCTCTCGCAACATTTTTATCGTTCGCAAAAACCGCCTATGCCCTACGAAAAAATAGAAGGAATAGAGCATATTGACAAGGTAGTCAATGTAGACCAAAGTCCGATAGGGCGCACACCACGCAGCAATCCAGCCACTTATACAGGTGTGTTTTCCGATATTCGCAACCTTTTCGTCAATCTTCCCGAAGCCAAAATACGTGGCTACAAGCCAGGTCGTTTCTCTTTTAACGTAAAAGGTGGGCGTTGTGAGGGTTGCGGTGGCAATGGCTATCGCACCATAGAAATGAATTTCTTGCCCGATGTAATGGTTCCATGCGAGGTTTGCCATGGTAAACGTTACAACCGAGAAACCCTTGAAGTGCGTTTCAAGGGGAAATCTATTGCCGATGTGTTGGATATGACGGTTAATATGGCAGTTGAATTTTTCGAGAACGTACCTTTAATTCTTCCGAAAATAAAGGCTTTACAAGATGTTGGTTTAGGTTACATCAAGTTAGGACAAAGTTCTACTACCTTATCGGGAGGCGAAAGCCAACGTGTAAAACTTGCTACCGAACTCTCGAAGCGTGATACGGGTAAGACTCTCTACATTCTTGACGAACCCACAACAGGTCTTCACTTCGAGGATATTCGTGTGCTAATGGGCGTATTGCAAAAGTTAGTAGACCGTGGCAATACAGTGATTATCATCGAACACAATCTTGATGTCATAAAACTTGCCGACCATATCATTGATATGGGACCAGAAGGCGGTCGTGGCGGTGGTATGGTTGTTGCAACGGGTACACCTGACGAGGTAGCCAAGAACGAAACAAGCTATACCGCACCATTTATTAGGCGATTTTTTCAGTCGTAACTAAAATGGAGTAGTATGTTTGTTGTTACCTTTTGCACCTTTTAGACTTATTAAGTATTTTGTTCTAATGCTTAATGTGCCTATTTTTCACTTCAAAACAGCCTATTTTGCACGCCAATATAGGCTCTTTGGAAATCGATAACAAGTTGTAGGGGCGGAATTTATTCCGTTCCTCTCACCAGATTTTGTAATTATTACATGGGAAACACCGTTTTTGATTAAATGGAACGGACAGAACATCCGCTCCCTATAACCCAATTGATAAAAAAATAGCAGGATTTATTTGTTGTGAGGAACGGAATAAATTCCGCCCCTACGCCCAAATTGATAAAAAATAGCAGGATTTATTTGTTGTGAGGAACGGAATAAATTCCGCCCCTACGACCAGATTGATAAAAAATTTGCAGGATTTATTTGTTGTGAGGAACGGAATAAATTCCGCCCCTACGACCGATTTGCGAATGTTTTATACTCCGATTTACCATTGTTTCCTTACAACGCTTTCAATTTATTGTTCAACAAATTGGTAAATTCGTAATTCTTCAATCCCCATTTTGGAGCGATGAGCATATCGGAAGGACTTTGTGTAACGAAGCGTTCGAGTACTAAATCTTTTCTTAAAAGTTGAATGTATTGCGTAATGAGGTCGATGTATTCCTCAACCGTGTAAAGGTGGAAAGGGCGTTCAGCATAGAGTTTGGCAAGTTTTGTCCCCTTTATAATCTGCATTTGGTGTATTTTCAGCATCGTTAGTGGCAGCGATGAAACGATAGGGGCTTGCCTTAAACTTTCCGAAGCGTCTTCTCCTGGCAACCCCATGATGATATGTCCACCCACAAAGATGCCCCTTCGAGCGGTTTCTTCTACGGCTCGGCGTGTGCAAGCGAAGTCGTGTCCACGATTGATGTAGCGCAAAGTTTCGTCGTTACAACTTTCAATACCGTATTCAACAATAAGAAAAGTGCGCTGGTTCAATTCCTCCAAATAGTCAAACAGTTCGGGACTGACACAGTCGGGACGTGTGCCAATGACAATACCCACCACATCTTCCACAGCCAACGCCTCTTCGTAGAGTGCTTTTAACTTGTCTACAGCCTCGTAAGTGTTTGTATAGGCTTGAAAATAAGCCAAGTATTTCATCTCAGGATATTTTCTTGCAAAGAATTGTTTTCCGTCTTCCAACTGCTCTGTAACACTCTTTTGACGACTGCAATAGGCAGGATTGAAACTCTTATTATCGCAAAAAATACAGCCACCCATACCAATTCGCCCGTCCCGATTGGGACAAGTAAAGCCTGCATCAACCGATATTTTTTGTACTTTGAAAGGCAATTGTTTTCTTATCCAAGTACCAAAATCATTATAGTATTGTTTCATTGTTTTGCAAATATACTTATTTTTTCGTACTTTTGTTGCAGAAAATCAATTTAATAACAATGAAAAAAATACTACTTATGTGTGCAGCGTTCTTCACAGCTGCGATGTATGCTTTTGCAGGAGAGCCTATTACGCTAAAAGACATGACTTCAAATGTTTTTGCGGCAAAGACAATTTCAGGCATTAACCCATTGAAAGGAACGTCAGATTATGCTCAAATTTCTGACGATTGGAAGCGAATTGTAACTTTTTCTTTCGTTACAGGCAAAGAAACAGGTGTACTTTTCGATGTAAACAAAACCAATGGAGAGAAAATTAAGCAAATAGAAAGCTACGAAATCTCGGACAATGGGCAATTTATCCTTATCCAAACTCAAACAAAACGCATTTATCGCCGCTCTTTTACAGCAGAATTTTATCTTTATAATGTGAAAGATAAGTCGTTGAAGAAGCTTTCAACAGGTGGCGCACAACAAATTCCAACGTTCTCACCCAATGGTAAATACATTGCTTTTGTACGCCAAAACAACGTGTTTATTACCGACGGAACGACTGAAAAGCAAGTTACGACCGACGGAAAGTTTAACGAAATTATCAACGGATTGCCTGACTGGGTGAACGAAGAAGAATTTGGCTTTAACAATGCCTTGGCTTGGGGTGCTGATAGCAAGACTTTAAGTTGGATACGCTACGATGAATCAAAGGTAAAAACCTATTCTTTGCAGATGTTTGAAGGTGCAAAACCAACATTCAAGAAGTACGAAGTTTACCCTGGCGATTATTCTTATAAGTATCCAAAAGCAGGCGAAGACAACTCAAAAGTATCGGTTCTTTCTTATGCTTTAGAGACTGGTAAGACCTTAACTTACAGTTTTCCACTCGATGCTGACGGATATATCCCACGCATCAAGTCTACTAAGTTTGCCGACCGCATCGTGATTTACACCATGAATCGTCATCAAGACGTGTTAAACCTTTACAAAGCCAACCCAATGACAGGTGAATGCAGTTTGCTTATCAAAGAAAATGCAAACAAATATGTGAAGGAAGAAGCCATGGAAGGCATTCGCATCATGGACGATTATATCCTTTTCCCTTCTGATAGAGACGGCTTTATGCACCTTTATTTATATACCATTGACGGAAAACTTATTCGCCAAATCGAAAAAGGTAAGTATGACGTGATTGACGTTTACGGCTTTGACGAAAAAACAGGTAAGACTTATTTCCAAGCAGCAGCTAAAACCCCAATGCAACGTGAGGTTTATGTAGCCGACAAGAATGGCAAAGTTACTTGTTTAACACCACAAGCAGGTTGGAATAGTGCCGTATTCTCAGGCGATTACAAATACTTTTTGAACAATTGGAGCAACCGAAATACACCTTATTCCTTTGCGATTTATAACAACAAAGGTAAGGTTGTGCGCGAGGTTTTGAACAATAATAAACTCATCAAAGCTATGGCAAAATACGATTTGCCTACTCGTGATTTCTTTAAATTCACCACTTCTGAAGGTGTAGAACTGAATGGTTACATGGTGAAACCTAAGAATTTTGACCCTAATAAGAAATATCCAGTCGTATTTTTCCAATACAGTGGACCTGGTAGCCAACAGGTTGTAGACCGTTGGTCAGTTGGTGCAATGGGCGCAGGTGGCATTTACGAATCTTATTTGACCCAACAAGGCTTCATCGTAGCAGTTGTAGACGGACGTGGAACAGGCGCGCGTGCTCTGAATTTGAGAAATGTACTTACTTGAAACTCGGTGATTTAGAATCGAAAGACCAAGTTGAGGCTGCACTTTGGGCAAAGAAACAACCATACGTTGATGCTGAAAACATTGGTATTTGGGGCTGGAGCTTTGGTGGTTTCAACACTTTGATGAGTTTGAGCGAGGGACGTAACGCATTTAAAGCGGGTGTTTCTGTTGCACCACCTACCAATTGGCGTTGGTACGACACAGTTTATACCGAACGTTATATGCGTACCCCGCAAGAAAACCCTTCAGGCTATGCGGTAAACCCAATTGAACGTGTCAAGAATATGAATGGAAAACTCTTGATTTGCCACGGCATTGCCGACGATAATGTGCATATTCAACACGCATACGAATATTCTGAAGCATTGATTCAGGCTGATAAAGATTTCAAAGAAAACTTCTATACCAACCGCAATCATGGTATTTATGGTGGCAACACACGCAACCACCTTTTTAGACAAATCACTGATTGGTTCATTTTGAACTTGAAATAATCGTTTACGAAATAGGAAAAAGGATTGTACAGCTACATGTGCAATCCTTTTTTGTAACTTTTGATGGAAGCAAATGGGCAATATCCGAAAATTTAAGTGCAAAACTTGTGCTTATGAAGCCGATGTTTATGAAGGCAAAGGCTTTATGGGGCAAACCATTGAAATGGTATCGTGTGCCGAATGCCACTCGTTGCAACCCTTGGTGGTAGGCGGAGTTATCGGCGATGCAGCTCCTTCGTTCCGCACATTGGTCGGTAGAATTTGCTTGAATTGCGGTTCCGACAAAATAAAGCAATGGAATGGTCATACATGCCCCCAATGTAGCGGCGAAATGGAGGACACAGGAGCGCGTGAATTTTGGACGTAAAAGCCGTTAAAATTGCAAATTGTTACCATAATCTGTGCTTGTTTGCAATTTTTTATGTAAGTTTGTAGTCAGAAAACTTTTTAGTATGACACGCAAGATTTACTTCGTTTTATTGATATTGAGTTTTAGTATGGCTACGTTTGCCCAAGTTAATGAATTACAAACACTTGAACGTAGCTATAAATCAGCCGATTATGACGTTGTACGAGCCTATTCGGACTCTCTTTCATTGGCAAAAGAAAGAATAATGTTGAATATTAATGCAGATAAAAAGACGGATGCTGCCACCGAATTTCAGCGCGCACGCCTCTTTTTACCGCTTACTTATCATCAAGATATAATACACAACGCATTCAATCTTAAAGACAATGATGCCTATGCTAACCATTTGTTAGACATTTATTTACATCGTCCTTCTTTGGTAAAGACGACAGACAGAGAGCTGAGAGGTAAGCAAGCGGCGAGCGTAGATGTGGAAACGCCTATTCAACAAGAATTCGAAATTGTTGATAAAGTAGCACCAACACCTGTTGAATCAGACTTTTCACCCATTCAAGTGATGGTTAGAAAGCCTAAGTTTTGGACTTACAAAGGCGACTATTCTTTGCAATTCTTGCAAAATTACTTTTCTGATAATTGGTATAAAGGCGGTGAAAGTAGCTATTCAGCTTGGCAGCAACTGTTTTTGAAGCCAATTATAACAACAAGCAAAAGGTGAAATGGGACAACCGTTTGGAATTAAAATTCGGTTTGCAAAGTACTAAATCCGACTCATTGCATAGTTTTAAGACGACCGATGACCTCATTCGCTTGACTTCAAAGTTTGGGTTGCAAGCCTCAAAAAAATGGTATTATTCAGTTCAATTCGTAGGTTACACACAATTTACCCATTCCCATCGTTCCAACGACCCTAAGTTATACTCCGATATTTTAGCCCCTTTGAACCTCAATCTCTCACTCGGTATGGACTATACCATTGATTGGTTGAACCATAAATTAAAGGGAAATGCTCATTTTGCGCCTTTGGCTTACAATATAAAATACACTCGTTTGCTCGACCTTTCAGAACGCCTTGGCATTGATAAAGGGAAGCATATAAAGCACGATTATGGTTCGGAAATGACCATAGACTTTAAGTGGCAACTCATGGAAGCATTGACATGGAAAAGCCGTTTGTATGCTTATACAACCTACAAGCGCATGGAAGTGGAGTGGGAGAATACGTTTAAATTCCAATTCAATAAATATATTGGTGCGCAAATCTTCATTTATCCACGTTTCGACGATGGTGTAACACGCGACAACAGCCATGGCTATTGGCAGTTGAAAGAATTTGCATCAATAGGATTTCAGTATAGCTTTTAAAAAACAATAGCTTTTGAAGCTCAAAACAGCCTATTTTGACGTGCAAAAGAGCCTATTTTGACATTCAAAACAATAGGTTTAGGTTTTGTGTCGTATTATGCTGATTCTTACAAACTTGTAAAATTACCTTACAAAGATGAAAGAAATATTCCGAAATTTGGTTAATTAATCCTTTATTCTTATCTTTGCATATAATTAAGGTGTGAAGTCGAGTAAGAATAAAAGCTGTTAGACGAGCATTTTATCTTTAAATTGTAAGAAAATCATTAATTATATGAAGGACTTTTTAAAACATGTTTTAGCTACAATCATTGGTATTTTCCTTTTTGGATTAATAACAATCGCCTTTGCGTTCATTTCTATCGTGGGAATGGTGCTATCAACAACAGATGATAAAACAGAAGTAAAGGACAACTCGGTGTTGGTGGTTAATCTTTCAGGACAGCTAACCGAACGAGTGGAAGAAGATATATTCAGCCAATTACGAGGCGAAGTACAGCAAGGAATTGGGCTTGATGATTTTATAAAAGGACTCAAAGAAGCCAAAGATGATGATAAAATTAAAGGCATTTACATAGAAGCAGGATTGTTTTCTTCTAATTCTTATGCGTCATTGCAAGAAGCCCGTAACGCTATTTTAGACTTTAAAAAGAGCGGTAAATGGGTGGTTGCCTACGGAGATAGCTACACGCAAGGGGCTTATTATTTAGCTTCTGCGGCCGATAAGGTTTGGTTGAATCCGCAAGGCATGATAGATTGGCACGGATTAGCCACCCAACGTGTTTATTTGAAAGACATGCTTGGGAAGTTTGGCATAAAGATGCAAGTTTCAAAAGTGGGAGCTTACAAGAGTGCAACCGAGACGTTCACAGAAGAAAAGATGAGCGATAGCGATAGAGCGCAGACTACTGCCTACCTGACAAGTATATGGAATAACATCACAAAAGAGGTGAGCAATAGCAGAAAAGTTTCGGTAGCAAAGTTGAACGAATATGCTGATAGCATGATAACCTTCGTCGCACCAACCGATTACATCAAATATAAAATGGCAGATAAACTCCTTTACACCGACCAAGTGAAGAAAGAAGTGAAGCAACTATTGGGCGAAGAAGCCGATGCCGACATCAATCAAGTTTCGCTTGCCGACATGAAGATTGATGATACAAACCTTGATGATGAAAAAATTGCCATATATTATGCCTACGGAGATATTGTTGATAACCAAATAGCAGGACTTTTCGGTAACAATCATGTGATAGCTGGAAAGCAAGTATGTAGCGATTTGGAGGAAATGATGAACGATGACGACATCAAAGCAGTCGTTATTCGCATTAATTCTGGTGGCGGTTCAGCTACGCATCAGAGCAAATGTGGCATCAAATTATGGAACTTAAAAAAGTAAAACCTGTTGTTGTGAGCATGGGCGGATATGCCGCATCGGGCGGATATTACATGTCTGCACCAGCCAATTGGATTGTTGCTGAGCCAACAACCATAACGGGTTCTATCGGAATCTTCGGTATGTTCCCTGATTATAGCGGTTTGGCAACAGAAAAATTAGGATTAAAATTTGACCAAGTGGTAACCAACAAGAACGCAGCATTCGGTTCTAATGTTCGACCATTTAATCCTGAAGAAATGAGAATGATACAAGCCTACATCGACAGAGGCTATGCCACATTTAAAAATCGTGTAGCGCAAGGCAGAAAAATGACCATTCAGCAAGTTGAAAACCTTGCACAAGGGCATGTTTATACAGGCGAAGACGCTCTGAAAATTAAATTAGTCGACCAACTTGGAGGCTTAGATGTAGCTGTTGCAAAGGCTGCTCAATTGGCACAAATCGACGATTATTGCACACAAAGTTACCCCAAACCAACCTCATGGTTTGAACAAATCATGGAAATGGAACCAACTGGCAATTATCTTGACGAACAATTGCGTGCTGGATTGGGCAATCTTTACGAACCATTCTCTTTCTTGAGAACATTAAACCAGCAATCTGCCATTCAAGCACGATTACCTTATTACATTAATATAAACTGAAAATGTAGCAGGTTGAACTTATAACCTGCTGACAACAAGGATAAATGGAAGGCGACTTTATTAAATTACACAAATGTCTTTTACCCCTTAGCTGGCTTTACGGCTTAGGGGTTGGACTGCGTAATGAACTATTTGAACTCGGTGTACTGAAGAGTCGTAGCTTCGATGTTCCTGTTATTTCAGTTGGAAACATTACCGTAGGAGGTTCAGGAAAGACCCCACATGTAGAATATCTTATCCGATTATTGAAAGATATAGCCCAAGTGGCAGTACTTTCGCGTGGATATAAACGGAAAAGCAAAGGCTATGTTTTAGCAGAAGAAGACACACCGATGGAAATGATAGGTGATGAACCTTTCCAAATGAAACATAAATTCCCGAATATTCATGTGGCAGTAGATAAAAAAAGATGCGAAGGAATAGACCATTTAGTAGACGATGAGGAAACAAAAAATACCGATGTCGTTCTGCTTGACGATGCCTTCCAACACCGTTATGTAAAGCCTGGAATTAATATCCTATTGGTTGATTATCATAGACTTATCATTTACGATAAATTATTGCCTGTTGGACGATTGCGCGAACCGCTATCAGGGAAGAATAGGGCAGATATTGTGATTGTAACAAAATGCCCAAAGGAACTCAACCCGATTGATTATCGAGTGCTAAGCAAAGCAATGAACCTTTATCCGTTCCAAGATTTGTATTTTACAACCTTCGAATATTGCAACTTAATCCCAGTATTTGAAGAGGCAAAAGAAAAAGAAATTGCTTTGAGCGACATACATAAAACAAATGTTTTGTTGCTCAGTGGCATCGCTTTGCCCAAGCAATTGGAGGTAGATTTAAAGCCTTATACCGAAGGAACAAAGGTAGAAACATTGGAATTTCCCGACCATCATTCGTTTAAAAAGAAAGATGTGGAACTCATCAACTCCATGTTTGAAGCAATGGAAACACCTAAAATAATCATTACAACAGAAAAAGATAAAGCACGACTTCTAAACTTAGAAAATTTAAATGATGAAGTAAAACAAAATATTTACGCACTTCCGATAAAGGTAAAGTTCATGCTTAATAAGGAAGAAAAGTTTAACGAAAAAATAATATCTTATGTACGAAAAAATTCAAGAAACAGCATCTTGGTTAAAGGAAAGGATGACAACAAATCCAAAGACAGCAATCATTCTGGGAACAGGGCTCGGACAATTAGCTTCAGAGATAACAGATAGTTACGAATTTTCATATAAAGACATACCCAACTTCCCTGTTTCAACAGTAGAAGGACATGCCGGCTGCCTTATTTTTGGTAAGTTAGGTGGCAAAGACATTATGGCAATGAAGGGTCGTTTCCATTATTATGAAGGCTATAACATGCAGGAAGTAACTTTCCCAATACGTGTTATGCACGAGTTGGGCATAGAAACGCTCTTTGTTTCTAATGCTTCTGGCGGTATGAATTCTGAATTTAAAATTGGTGATTTGATGATTATCACCGACCATATTAACTTCTTCCCTGAGCACCCATTGCATGGTCCAAACTTCCCAACAGGTCCTCGTTTCCCTGATATGCACGAGGCTTACGACCATAAACTCATTGAAAAAGCTGACGAAATAGCAAAGGAAAAGAACATTAGAGTTATGCATGGCGTTTATACAGGGGTTCAAGGACCTACTTTTGAAACACCTGCTGAATACAAAATGTATCGTATTCTTGGTGGCGATGCGGTTGGTATGAGTACTGTTCCTGAGGTTATTGTTGCTCGCCACTCTGGTATTAAAGTGTTTGGTGTCAGTGTTATTACCGACTTAGGAGGCTTCGATGTACCTGTTGAAGTAAGCCATGAAGAGGTGCAAGAGGCTGCTAATATGGCGCAACCACTCATGACAGAAATCATGCGTGAAATGATTAAGCGTGCATAACCTTATTATAAGAATTCATACAAATATATGGAAATAAAAGAATTGGGCGAGTTTAAACTGATAGAGCGCTTAACAAAAGATATTAAACCCGAGAACTCATCTACTAAAATGGGGGTAGGCGATGATGCTGCGGTATTATATTACGGCGATAAGGAAACGCTTGTGAGCTCACATCTATTTATGGAGGGCATACAGTTCGACCTTACTTACATTGATATGCGCCATTTGGCTTATAAATGTGCCATGGTTGCTATGAGCAATATCTTTGCAATGAATGGTAAACCGCGCCAAATGGTTGTATCAATTGCATTGGGAAAGCGCATAAAGGTGGACGACCTCGACCAATTCTATGAAGGTTTGCGCACGGCTTGTGCCAAATGGAAGGTTGATATAGTAGGTGGCGATACAACTTCTTCGTACACTGGACTTGCAATCAACATCACTTGCATCGGTGAAGCGATGAGCAATGAAGTTGTTTACCGTAGTGGAGCAAAGCCAACCGACATTATTTGTGTGTCAGGAAACCTCGGTGCTGCTTACATGGGTCTGCAAGTTTTAGAGCGAGAGAAGGTGGTTTATTATCAGCAAGTGGAAGAATTTAACAAGAAATTAAAGGCTGCACAAGCTGAAAATAATAAAGTTCAGTTGGATATTTTGAAGACTGAGCGTGAGAGTATCGAGAATTTTCAGCCTGAATTTTCAGGAAAAGAATACCTCATTGACCGCCAACTGAAGCCTGAAGCCCCTGGAGAAGTGTTGCAACAACTCTTGGAAGCTGGCATCAAACCTACGGCAATGATTGATATTTCCGATGGTCTTGCAAGCGATTTGAAGCACATTTGCAAGGAAAGTCGTGTGGGTTGTCGCATTTATGAGGATAAAATCCCTATCGATTACCAGACGGCTGCTACTTGCGAAGAGTTCAATATGAACCTTACCACGGCAGCTTTGAGTGGGGGAGAAGATTATGAATTGCTTTTTACCATACCTATTGGCGACCATGCAAAGGTGGAAGGAATGAAAAATATTCGCCAAATTGGTTATATTACGGAAGAAAAATTAGGCGAATACCTCATTGCTCGCGACGGAAACGAATTCCAATTGAAAGCGCAAGGGTGGGGAGAATAACTAATACTTTATCATTAAAAAGCCAGACTCGTCATTGCGTCTGGCTTTTTTGTTGCCTTTCCTTTGTTTTCCCGCTTCGATGGGTTGATAATACTTACTTCTTGACTGTCAGTTAGTTTGCTAAAAATAGCCAAAAATACACCTTGTAAATAAAAGTTAATATGAAAAAAACTTCACATTTTATTTGTCAGTTTCAAAAAAAACACCTACCTTTGCACTCGCAATTCGGAAATGATATTTAATTAACGAAAAGCAGAATGGTGCCATAGCTCAGTTGGTAGAGCAAAGGACTGAAAATCCTTGTGTCCCCGGTTCGATTCCTGGTGGTACCACTCCTCCTTTCATTAGGGCGGTTCTCATAGAGTCCGCTCTTTTTTTATGCCCATTTTTTTCTGTCGAAAATTATAAAATGCGGCTCAGAATAATCGGTGTGGAAATTTTCTTGCACGTTTATAAAGTTACAATGGTTTTAATTATCCTTATGTATTTAAGGAGAAAGACGATAAAATGTTTGTTTTCTAAGGAAGCGGTCAGCAATAAGGTGTAAGGGCGGAATTTTTTTGTAAGCTCAACAACTCGATTTCTGTTTTAACAAGCAATTGCCCTATCTTTGAAAATATCCTTTTTTGTTATGAGGAACGGAATAAATTCTGCCCTTACACCTTATTGCTAACTGGCTTCTATAAGGCTATTGCAAGCATACTGATAGGGATAAGAATGAAACAAATGCATCATATTTTTCTTTTTTAGCCGTTTTTACTTCTTATAATGTCCATAACAATTCGGTAAGACCTGTCGATTGATTGAGAGAAGATAGGTCGTGGTTGGCGAATTGAAATCCTTCGTATTCAAAATTCAGTAATTCCTTTGTTTTTTTCAACTTATTTTCTATGATGAAACGTGTCATTGCGCCTCGGCAACTTTTGGCATAGACGGTTACATTCTTGAGTTTGTCGCCTGCTTTCACTTTGAAAAGCGGCTGAACAACATGTACTTCTTTTAGTATTCGCTTCCAATCGAAAAGGTGTTGATACTCTTCGGTGGCAAGATGAACCAATATTCCGTCGTCGGCTTTTACCGAATTGATAAGCACATCTGTGAGTATTGGTTTCCAATATTCAAACATATTTTGTTCATCGTTGCAGTTTAGCTTCATTTTTCCTTCCAATCGGTAAGGGTGAATCCTATCGGTTGGTCGCAAGACACCATAAAGGAAACTAAGAATCCATAGCTTTTCTGCTGCAAAAAGATAGTCTTCTGGTTTGAAATTTTCTGCTTTCAGACATTTATAGGCTTGTCCGTAATAAGCCAAAATAGCTGGTATTTTGGCTTGTTCATTAAAGAAATCGGCGTATCGTTGTTTGGTTTCTTGTGCCAAACTCTTGCTGCATTTCAATTGTTCTTGCAACTCTTCCACCGAGCGTTCGTTTAGTTCCAATGCAAATTTATTCGCTTCCGTTCCAAATCTTGGTTGTGTTGTGTTGGGCAGCTGCACATCGGTAGCAGTGTTCATTATCTTTGCCGAGGCCAATATGATTTGCATAATTATAGATTGTGTTTCTTTTTAAGTGAATTGTATAATCCTTTGCACCCGTCTTCTATCAAATCCAATGCGAAATCGAAGGCTTTTGCATCGCCATAGTAGGGGTCAGGAACCGCAGTTTGCCCTTTATATTGTTGAAAGAAGTTGCACATTTTCAGCACTTTACCACGCTCTTCAACGCTTTTGGCTTGGCTACAAACGTCAGCATAGTTTTCTTCGTCCATGACAACAATGTAGTCGAAGTTTTCAAAATCAATATTTCTATTGAATTGTCGTGCTATATGGTCGATTTTATAGTTTCGTTTTGCCCCATGTTCTCGCATTCTTCGGTCAGGCAAATCGCCTACATGCCAGTTGCCCATGCCTGCCGAATCGATGTAAAAACGATGCGCAACGTGTTCATTTTCAACTAAATGCTGCATAATAGCATTTGCTGCTGGCGAGCGACAAATGTTACCTAAGCAAATAAACAATATTTTTATTTCTTCTTTTTCTTCTTTATATTTGTCCATAACTTTATTATTTCTTGCTACAAATTTACATTAAAAAGCGTAATCCCATGATTTTTAGTAGTTATACTTTGCTAAAACTAATTTTCATGCACTGCTTATCGCTATTTGTAAGTTTTTATAAAATCACCAGAGAGAATAATGGTGAAAAAACGAAATAGCCTGTTTTGAAATGCAAAAGTGCCTATTTTATGCTTCAAAATAGGCTCTTTTGAAATTAAAACAGGTTTGATGGTTTTTGTGGGCAACGTTTTTGTCTTGCTACAACGGCAAAATAAAATTTAGATTGAACACATAGATGACAGAATAGAAGAGTTCTATTGCTAAGATGTAGAGCGGAAATAGCTTTGCGCCAAGAATAATTCCAAAGGAAAGGGCATTATAGGTTTTCGCAAGCGTGTTTAATCTGCCACTCGAAACACCATAGGACAACGAAACAAAGGTAACGATGAAGGTTATGGAAGGTATGAAACCGATGGAAAAACTACTTGGAAACAAGCTGCCTGTAACGCTTAACAATGGGGCTTCGGGTAGGGCTACAAGGAGGAAAAGCAGCATGAAGAATACAAAAACTTCTAATAAAATTAAGCGCAAAGCAACTTTTTTTCGATAAGAAAACTTTGCGAATGTAGCTTTTCCTTTCAGCAATGCGTTTAAGATTTCATACAACCCTGAGGCTTTAAAGGTGCCAAATGCGACGATGCCCAGCAGCAACCACACCAATAAATCGGTTTTAAGGTTGTTGGTAAACTGCCCTATGAACCAACGAATGCCGCTACTACTAAGTAAAGAATGTACATTGATTTCAGGGAAAATGGCAGCTACTAACCATGAACCAAACACGATTAGCAACTGCAAACCTATTAAAATCAATGCGATTATTCCATACTTATTCTTCATCTGCGTATAGATTGTCTAAGTCAATGATTCTCAATTCTAAAGCACGAACTACCAAACGTGTGGCGTTTACACTAATGCCACCACGATTGTTGCCAAAGAGTTTTTGCACCAATTCGTTCTGTCGCTTCTCCAAACTCTTCACTCCAAAAGGCATGCCGCGTAGGTTTGTGATTTGTTCCTTTGTGTAACCTAATGCCAAATGGCGCAAGAAACGTTCGTCATATTCATCAATTTCATAGTCAATAATGGCTTCTTGGTGCATCAATTGGCTATTGATATTGTGCTTAAACTTCTCGATAATTTTCTGCAAAATGGGTTGATTGAACACCAATCGTTTCCCACTCATCACGCTTGCAACATCGCTACGAGTGAGCAATTCGTCGCTTTTAAGACAAATTCCATCGGCTCCTGCGTCTAAAGCGTCTACCCAAAGTTTCTCGTTAAGTATTTCGCCTGTGAATATAAGCACCTTCAAATTAGGGTGTAACTCCTTGGTTTGACGACAAATTTCCACGCCAACAGTTGTTGAACCGCCCAATCCTAAGTCTAACAACACCAAATCAGGCAATTCAGCTTTGAGCAATTTCCAATAAGCTATCTCATTTTCAGCTGTTCCAATGATATGCGCTTCTGGTATTTCGTTACGGAAAATACCTTCTGTTCCTTTAAGTTCTAAGGGTACATCTTCTACAATTATAACTTTAAAATCTTCCATAATTCACCTTTTATTCGTTTTTTGCTTGTGCCAATATAATACTTAATGCGGTTCCGTTGGGCGTGTTATGCGCCACAATTCCACACCGATGTCGGTTAGATGCCTCGCCTGCTTCGCGCACAATCTGTCGGCAAACCATATAAGGTATATGTTCTGCGCTCGGCATAAATAGGTTTATACAGTCTTCGTCCGATAGATTTAGAGTAGGCATGTGTGCTTCCAACTTTAAGTATTTGTTGGATATATTTTCTATTTCAATGTTTATTACCTCGTTTTTATTTTGTTTTTGCAACAATTCAAACATAAATTTGAGCAAATCAGGGTCGCCCAAAACGCTCAAATGAGCAGCTTCGGGGTTGGATAATTGCGTTTTTTTATCTAAAATATCTTTTATTTCCACTCGCTTGCACACGGGTTTCAACATTGAAACTTGGCGCATGGCTTGCATACTTAGCAGTGAATAAAGTTCTTTATAATACACTGATAATTCGTCAATAGCATTCAATTCCTCATCTTTCGCCCCCACAAGTTGGCTGATTCGTGAAGGGAAATACATGGTTTCGTGCTTCAATGTTGAGAAACAATTGTCCAAAATATTGTTACTGACGTGCAGTTTGTTAGCTTCAAACTCCATTTTTCGGAGTTCGTCTTTGGCAAGTTCAATGTTCGTTGCACTTGCTTTGTGATTTTCAACCGATTTGTTTAACGCTTTAATAATCTTTTGTGTAATCGACTTTAAGTTATTAGGGAAGTTGGTAGTCGATATTGCATTGATGTCTTTTTGCTTCTCTTCAGGTGTTTTTTCACTCAACAAGATGTTGTTAATGGTCTGAATATTATCAAGATAGGATTGGTAACGGAACCGATGACGATAATACATGAAATAATAAATCGGCACGATAGAGAGCAGCAAAACGATTAAAAGGACAATGGCAACGTTCTTATTCGATTCAGATTGCTGCATCATACTGCAATAAGCACCTAAATTTTTGTCGGCAGAATTCTCCTTAAACAAGAGCGTATATACGTTATTATTGTAACGATAAAGTGCCCAATCGTGGAGTGCTAAAGCCGCTACGGCACTTTCATTGCGTATGTCTAAGATAATGCTATAATTGGTTGGGAGGTTTTCATGCAACCATTGCACTTCGGCAGGAATCATGTTTCCGTCTGCGATGCGGCGCATAAGATAATGCCCATTAGGACGTAAACGCAAATAATACTTATTCAAATAATAGCGACAAGTGTCTGCAAAAGCCAACGTTTGCTTGTAATTTCCATTAATATTGCTATAATAAGCCGAGTCAGCATAGATGTTTGCTAAATCTAATTCACGCAAGAATGCAGAATGAGAGGTATTATTTTTGTGGCGAGGAACGCCCGAATCGATAGCAAAACTACTTGCCGATGAGAACATTAAACAGAGGAAAACAATGGTTCGAACAATGCCTTTTGGCAATCTGAAGTAGAACGTACTTCCTTCGCCTACCTTACTTTTGGCACCAATACTACATACGGAGAAAAGTTTACTAACCTTCTTATATTTGTTAATGATACCATTACAATTCATCAAACCATAGCCGTGAGAATGCGATTCCTTAGAATCAACAATGATTTTGTGGTCAAAAATATGGCTTAAAGCGTCAGGTTCAATGCCTTTTCCTGTATCTTTCACGCTAATTTCGACGTAACTTTCTGTTGCATGAGAAGCAATTTCAACCTTGCCACCATGGTCTGTAAACTTCCGAGCATTCTCTGCCAAAGTGTTAATCATGAACAAAGTAAGCACTCTATCAGCCTTTACAACATCATGAGTTTTCTCGATATTTAGTTCAATACCTTTTAATTGAAAACCCATTCTCGACCTTGCCACAACATCAAACACTTGCTGCAAAGGGAAACTTTCTATGTGTAAGGACAATTCTCCCTGCTTTAATTGAATCCATTGCGTAAGGACATTGTTGTAATTATTGATATTATCGGTAAGTTCAGCAATGTAAGTGTAGCGTTCATTGCGCAATTCTTCAGTTTCATTCGTTTGCTTTAAGCGAGCAATTTCACGAATCATTCTGTCAATTAATGGGTTCAAAGCGTTCACTAAAAACATCTTTGCACGCTTCTCCAAGTTGCGTCTTTTGTTCTTAACAACGTTGGAACGAGTGATAAATGATTTCTCTTGAACCTCTTGAAAGTCTTCTTCTAAGCGTTCCAACTCCGTTTCATTGCGTTGTTGCCATTCGTGTAAAGGCTGTAATAATTGGTTTAACGACTCTTTGCTATTGCCTTTTTTACGCAAATAATGGAGCAAAAAAAGCAATCCAACCAAGAGAAATATCATTATCAACACGGCTGTAATCATAAAATTAAGCTGGTGCGACGTTGTTTCAAGTATGCCTGCACGCGACTCTAAGTATCTGTCTTGACGCGTTTGCTCCTGTAAATCCAAATAAATATTGCGGTTAAAATCGCTTCCTTGCTTATCATTTATCGCTGCATAAACTACACTAAGTTGCTCACGAAGCGATGCAACAAGGTCAGGAGCTTGCCCTACTGCTTTATTTTTTAAGGCCTTCTTTAAACAAAAGATAGCCGAATGATAATCGTTTATCTGCCAATAACAAGATGCAAGCGTACGAGAAGAACTCGCAATCTGGTAGACTGCGCCAAAATCGGAAAACATATCCATTGCTCTTTGCGCCAAATTTCCTGCCAAAAGACTATCTGGCATGTTCTCAAAATTGATAAAACGAATAGAAGGATAGTTGTCGGCAATGAGTTTTTCTCTTACTTTTGGAATGATTAAGTGTTCGCTTAAACCTTGTAAAGAATTGGCTTGCCAATAAACATAGCCATGTTGGCGAGCCAATAAAAGGCATCTCATCAAATAATCGAACTCCTGCTGATTTACTTCCGCCTGTGTTCCTTTGTTCAAAACTCCACCTGCACCAACATTATAGAGGTATTTTAAATATTGCGCAGTATCGTCTCTTGATATTAAATCTTCATCAACATCAGCCATAGCCTTAGCCGATTGATTGCGCAAACCTACATAAAAATAGTAAGTTGAGGACACAATACAGAATTCAGACTTGGCATAAACCAAACGTTTCCGCTGGTGTTCGGTAAGCAAATATTCTTCTTCCTCAATGCGTTTTTGCCGTCTTATCGCTTCTTCACGATAGTCATAAAACTCTTTATTCTTTGATTCTCGCTGACAAAGGCGCATCAAATGCACGTCGGCAACTAACAATTCAATCTGATTATTCGTAATTTTCAACACGCTATCCAGCTTGGTATAAGCGCTGTTATAGTTCATCTTCATCAAGTCAATGCTGGCTAAATTGTTCAGTGCTTCCGCTTTTCCTGCATCGTAACCCTGTGAAACAGAATAGGCTTTCTTGGCATAAACCAATGAAGAATCAAGGTTTTTATATTGGTAAGAATAGGAAATTTCATTCAACTTATCCACCATTTTCTTATCTACATGTGAGCAAGCTGAAAGAAACAAACTTACTAAAAATACAAAAAGTATAGAATAGAAAGTTCCAAATATATATTTTGTCTTACACAAAATTAAATGTTATTTGAGACAAAATTACAAAAGAAAATCGAATAAAGCTGCTATTATTCTTTTTTTTGCATTGTTTTACAAAAAAGAATAAATAGCATTATTAAAATTCAACTATTATTATTATTTTTGCAGAATAATATAGCAAAAGCTTTATGGTTGAAAAAGTTAGGATAAAGGATATCGCAAAAAAAGCAGGAGTAAGTGTTGGCACTGTAGATAGGGTTCTTCACAAGCGTCCCAATGTGTCAAAAGCATCATTAGAAAAAGTAGAAAAGGTATTAAATGAAATCAATTACCAACCCAATGTTTACGCGAGTGCCTTAGCATACAATAAAAGTTACACGTTTCATTGCATTCTTCCGAAACACTCGAGCGAGGCTTATTGGGAAGAAATAGAAACTGGCGCCATCAAAGCTATTGACTTTCGACGTGATTTTCATCTTGATATTAAGTTAAGACATTTTAGTAGATTGCACCCAGAGTCGTATCTTGAAACGTGCAATGCGTGTCTTGACGACAATCCAGACGGCGTTATTCTCGTTCCAACAACCTTAGAAGCAACCAAAATTTTCACAGAAAAGTTGCATGAAAGAAACATTCCTTTTGTTCTTTTAGACTCCTATATGCCTGATTTAAAACCACTTTCGTTTTATGGACAAGATCCTTTTCAAAGTGGTTTCTTTGCTGCCAAAATGCTTATGTTGATTGCTCGTGAAGAAAAATCAATCATGTTGATGAAACAAACCTTTAACGGAAAGATTTCAAGCAGGCAACAAGAAAACCGTGAAGTAGGCTTCAGAAACTACATGACCAAGTATTTTCCTGAAGTAGAAATCAAGGAATTGGACCTTCCAATGGGCGAAAGCAAAGCCGATTACGATAAGAAACTTGAAGCGTTTTTTAGTGCAAATCCTGATGTTCATCATTGTTTCACAATAAATTCCAAGGCGCATATTGTTGGCGACTTTATCTTAGAGAACAATAAAACGAACCTTCAAATTATGGGTTATGATATGATTGCCGAAAATGCAGCGTGTCTTCGCAAAGGCAGTATCTCGTTTCTCATAGCGCAACATGCTTACCAACAAGGTTTTTTAAGTGTGGATACGCTTTTCCAAAACATTGTTTTGAAGAAAGAAGTACCCGCTACCAACTATATGACGATAGAACTTCTGACGAAGGAGAATATGGATTTCTACCACAGAACTCGCATTTAATTTTTCAAACGCACAACATCAAAGCAAAAAAATGGACGTTATACAAGAAAATTTCTTTAAACTATTGCGGTCAGGAGCCTTCAATGACAAGTCAGTCCTTGAAGTTATGTCAGCGTTTAAGTGGCGCCGACTCTATCAGATAGTCTTAGTGCAGAACGTTCTCGATTATTTTGTGCGTGGTGTGAATAATTATGCCAATGACAAGCAGCTCAATTTACCTAAAATACTGATTGATGAAATTCAAACAAAGTTAGATGAAGAGCAAAAAAGAAAGGCTTCGCCCATCAAAATTGAGTTGAGCAACAGGATTTTGAAGAAGAAATTTGAGAAGATTATCATCAATGAGCGACACGCAATGGACACATCTATTGAAACGCTTGAGATGCTTAAACTTATCGTTTTCAATACCAATGCGATGCTTAATCATGGCATTAGTCTTGAAGGCATCATTAAATTGGGGCAATATTTGCGCAGTAAAGGCGACAAAGTAGATTTTATTAAGTTGGAAAAATGGTTGATAGCCTTGCATTTACGCCGTATTGCTCAATTGCAAGGGAGCATACTTATCAATGTTTTTGGCTTCGAACAAGACGAAATTCAGTTTGTTTCTAAAGTTGAACCTGCTGCTTTTGCCTTGACCATGAAGACGATTTCGAACTTGGTAAAGGACAATGCTTCAGAATGGCACTTTAAACAAAACTCAATGGGATTTGTTCAAAACAACGGCAAAGTATTTCGTCGCAACCTCAGAAGAAGTTATAAATATATGAATTATGCTCCAATAGAAACGGCGAGCAACTTCTTTAACAATTTTGCAAGAAGTCTTTCCGAAATAGAAGAATAGGTTTTGTCGCCACACAACGAGAACTTTATTGATAAAACACCTCATGTCATTCCCAACTTTTTAAGGAATGTAGAGCAAGATAAAACAAGTAAATTTTCAAAAGAGCCTATTTTGCGCCTCAAAACAGGCTCTTTTGCGTGTCAAAACCTATTGTTTTGAAAATTAAAGCCATTCGCTATTCGTAATCGTCTATTACGCTGTTCATCATATCCATCATTGGTTTCCCTAATTTCACTATTTCAATAAGTTTTTCCTGCCAATCTTTTTGGGCAAAGAAGTCGTCTTCAACTTTCACCCAGCAGCAATAATCTTTCATTCTCAAGTATTGTGGAAACTCATAGTCCTTAGGAAATCCCTTTGGTGTAGTCTTCAAAGCGGTCAAACCAAAGCCTTTGTCGGTAACGTTGTCGTCCTCCCAATGCCCATCGCCCGCATATCCAAAGGTCTTTATAAACTTTCCGTCCTCAACAATCTTGCGCCATTGGTCAATGTTTGCCATGATTTCGTTGCGGCAAGAGGTAAGAATATTCGTTGGAAGATAGTAAGAACCTATGGCAATCAAGCAGTTATGAGGTTGCAAATGTATGTAATATCCGCCTCGTAATGCCTTTCTTCCCTTTGCACAAATGAAGGCTCCGAAGTGGCGTTTGTAAGGACTTTTGTCGGGTGAAAACCTAATATCACGATAAAAGCGGTAGGTACAATCTTTCACTTTCAAGTGGGCTACCTCACTATCCACTGCTGCAAGTGTCGCAATCGCTGCTTCAACACCCCCTTCAAATTCCTTTTTCGCTGCATCATACTCCTTTTTATGGTCTTGAAACCACTCACGATTGTTGTTAGCAGCAATCTTGTTCAAAAAGTCAAGTATTATTTTTGTATTCATCTTTTTACTTGTTTGATAGTTTACTATTTTCTAAATTCTTTGGGCAGAACGTGTCAAATGGACATTTTTCGCACAGCGGACGCATGCTTTTACAGATATATCGCCCATGCAAAAGTATCCAGTGGTGAGCCGAAGACACTTCGTTTAAAGGAATATTTTTCATCAAATAGTCTTCCACTTTCCTCGGTGTGTTGGCTTCGTTCGGCACTAATCCCAATCTGTGGCTCACTCTATAAACGTGAGTATCAACGGCTAATGTAGGTTTACCGAACCACACTGCTTGCAACACATTGGCTGTTTTGCGTCCAACACCTGGCAGTTTCACCAATTCATTGGGGTCGGAAGGTATCTCGCCACCATAATTATTCACCAACATTCGTGCCATTTCTACCAAATGATTGGCTTTAGAATTGGGATAAGAAACGCTCTTTACCAACTCGAAAACATCGTCCACGTCGGCTTTAGCCATCGTCTTTGCATCAGGAAATTTAGCAAATAATGCAGGTGTAATAGCGTTGATTCGCTTGTCGGTACATTGCGCTGAGAGCAGCGTTGCACAGAGTAATTGGAAAGCAGAGCCGAACATTAATTCTGTTGAAACCTCGCCAACGTTTGTCCTGAAATAATCTAATATAAATGTATATCGTTCCTTTCTTGTCATGATAAACTTACTTGTTCATGCACAAAGGTACAAAATCTTTGCGAAAATTTGGTGTTTTGGCAAACTTAACGTACTTTTGCAGAAGAATAAAAACATAAAAAGAAGTATTATGACAACACCATTAATCGGATTGGTAGCTTTGTTCGTCCTTGCAATCGTAGGTTGGGCAATTGCCGAAGGCAAGAGTAAAGCCATTGAATTCTCTCATTCTGAAGACGAAAACGAAGGTTGGGAAGAAATGAAAGAGGCATACGAACATAACGGAAGCAAGGAATTGACTTTGAAAGATTTGCTCCAAAAGAACTATACAAGGGGTTACAAATCTATTTAAATTGGCTGAATGAGGTGAGAGAAGTGGCTGAAAAAGCGATTTTCTGCCCTCAATTTTCAGACAATAAAAAAGGTATGCTTTCCAAGAATGCATACCTTTTTTGTTTCATAAACCTTTAAAAATCAACGAACTATGGTTATTGGAAATATAAACGAAGCCGAACGCTACTACGATTTGCACCCTCGCATGCAAGAAGTCTTTGAGTTCATTAAGAAAACCAACTTCAACGACTATCCAAGTGGGCGCATTGAATTGGACGGCGACCAGCTTTTCATCAATTTAGACGAAAACGAATTAGAAGCCAAAGCGGATAGAAAATTAGAATTTCACCAACGATACATTGATGTTCAAGTGCCGCTTGCCATAGAGGAAACCTTCGGTTGGGGGGCAAGGGCAACGATGGCAGAACCTGAAATTGCCTATAATACAGCCCAAGATGCAGGATTTTACACCCGATTGGCGCAAGTTTATGTTACACTTCAACCGCAACAATTCGTCATTTTCTTCCCCGAAGATGCTCATGCACCGCTCATTGGCAAAGGAAAACAGCGAAAACTTATTGCAAAAATCCTCATCGAAGAAAAATAAAAGCAGTGTTTTAAAAGTTAAAAACAAGTGTCTTTTTGATGCAAAACAATAGGTTTTAATTTTCAGACTTAATCGATGAACGAAAAATGTTTTGGCATTGTTGAAAATAAAGCGTAATTTTGTAAATCATAAGAACGAAGCAACGAATTATGAAAGTAATAGGAATTATCCCAGCACGATACGCCTCATCGCGTTTCCCTGGCAAACCGCTCGCTAAATTGGGCGGAAAATATGTGATAGAGCATGTTGTTGAGCAGGTTTCGGCAGTCCTCGACGATGTTTATGTGGCTACCGACGACCAACGAATTTACGATACTGTAACTCGTTTGGGTGCAAAAGCGGTGATGACACGCAGCGACCACCAAAGTGGAACCGACCGAATTGCAGAGGCATTGGAGAAGGTTGGGGGAGCGTTCGATGTTGTTGTGAACATTCAAGGCGACGAACCATTCATTCAAAAAAGTCAGATAGAAACGGTAGTCGAATGTTTCAACGATGAAAACACACAGATTGCGACCTTAGGAAAGCGGTTTGCAAGCATCGAAGCAGCTCGAAATCCGAACTCTCCTAAAATCATTCTCGACAATAATAATTATGCTTTGTACTTCACTCGCGCCCTTGTTCCGTATGTGCGCAATGTGGTAGAAGACGAATGGTTGCGAGTTTATCCTTTCCTTAAACATATTGGGTTATATGCTTATAAGCCAAATGTTTTGCAAGAAATAACAAAGTTGCCTCAATCTTCATTGGAAAAGGTGGAAGGATTGGAACAATTGCGCTGGTTGCAGAATGGTTACAAAATAAAAGTGGGATTGACCGATGTGGAAACCGTTGGTATTGACACGCCAGAAGACTTGCAACGAGCTGAGGAATTTCTCAAAGAAATCAAAGGATAGGGGCTTTCTCTGAGTAAATGGTTTTCTTTGACAGAATAAAGGGACTAGTCTGACTTGTCGGACAAGTCAGACCAGTCCCGATTTATGGGCAGTTTTCAATAAAAAAATGAAACTTTTAGGCTAAATCTAAGTTTAATTTAGCCATCAATTTGCCAATGGCTTGGTTTTGTTCCTTCATCTTTTCCAACTCTTGGCGAGGCGTTAAGATAGGTTTTATTTCGCTTGCTTTCGCCAAACGGATATTTACTTCGATTTGACCATTGTGCAAACGTTGTGCCATAGTGGCACGGATACGCCGCTGAATATCAGTGAGTTCCTTGAGGAAGATGCGATTTCCAACAATCACATCAATGGTGTCATCTTCCGCAATGATTGGTTTGATGTTTTTCATGCGCTGCGCCAAACCAGGATTGAGCTTGGCTATGCGCGTACACATTCCTTTCCACTCTATGATTAACTCTTGTGGAGTGAAACTTTGGTTTTCTTCTTTGTTGGTTATTTCAAACTTTTCCTCAATTTTCTCCTTAGGTTTGTTGGCATTTCGTAGATTTTGAAACGACATACCAATGCCTCCTAAAGTCATTTTCGGCATCTTTGGCACTGCGTTTTGGGGCTGTTGGGTCGTATTTGTACTCGTTGTTTCCACCATAACTTGAGCAGCAACAACTTGGCGCCCAACTTCTTGAGTACCTTTTTTATGACTCGGCGCAACTACCTGCGGGGTCGCTTTCTGCTGAGTCAGTCTAATAATGTTCTTGAACAGGGTTTTCAATCTTTTAGGCTACGCCCCGAGGCAGGCACATCATCGTCTTTTTGTGTGATTTGTGCCACTTGTATGAGCGTAATCTCCACCAATAATCGTTTGTTAGAGCTTTGACGATACTCTACATCGCATCGGTTCATTATCTCTAACGCCTTGTATAAGAATGGGGTAGGGCATTTTTGTGCTTGCTCATGGTAGCGTTGGCGCATTTGTTCGCTCGTTTCCAACAGAGGAAGCGTTTGGGCGTCCTTCGCCATGAGTACGTTACGCACATGCGAAGCCAATCCTAAAACCAAGTTACCACCGTCGAAACCCTTGTTAATACAATGGTTGAGCAGCACCATAATCTCTGGAACTTTGTTCTGCAACGATAGGTCTACAATGTTGAAATAGTTCTCTTCATCAAGCACATTGAGGTCTTCAATTACTTTTTGGTAAGTAATGTTGCCTTGAGAGAAACTCGCTGCTTGGTCGAAAATAGAAAGCGCATCACGCATTCCTCCGTCTGCCTTCTCAGCAATCACGTTCAATGCTTGCTCTTCATACTTTATTCCTTCCTTTTCAGCCACTTGTTTGAGGTGGTTAATGATGCCTTGTACCGACATTCTTTCGAAATCATAAATTTGACAACGAGACAGAATGGTAGGCAAAATCTTATGCTTTTCGGTGGTGGCAAGTATGAAAATGACGTGTGCAGGCGGTTCTTCCAATGTTTTAAGGAAAGCATTAAACGCCGCCGTAGAGAGCATGTGAACCTCGTCAATGATAAAAACTTTGTATTTTCCGAGCTGGGGTGGAATACGAGTTTGCTCCATTAACGACTTGATATTCTCTACTGAATTATTGCTTGCAGCGTCAAGTTCGAATATATTGTAGCTTCGCCCTTCGTCAAACGATTTGCAACTTTCACATTCGTTGCACGCTTCGCCTTCGGCAGTAGGGTGTTCGCAATTGATAGTCTTAGCGAAAATGCGCGCGCAAGTAGTTTTTCCCACTCCACGAGGACCGCAGAAAAGATAAGCATGCGCCAACTTTCCGTTCTTGACAGCATTCATCAGCGTTGTCGTAAGTGCCTGCTGTCCAACCACAGAAGCAAACGACATGGGGCGATATTTGCGTGCCGAAACGATGTATTCGTCCATATTTCTTTACCTTTTATATATAAGGAGTTTCAAAACTGGATTGAAACTCGAAATTTTATTCCTTGCAAAGGTAGTAAAAAGAATGTAGATGAGCGTTGTAGGAATGATGTTTTAATTGTTAATTAGCTTAAAAACTTATAGCGTAATCCCCTTTTTCGAAAACTTTTGCTTACTTTTGCATAACATTGATGGTAGGGTGTTAAAGTGCTAATAGTGGCATTTACATTTTGAAAGAAACCATTGTGGAAGAAAGCGCAGTGAAAAAGATTTCTGGACATATCTATTATTTTTTTAGCCGATTTAAGTATCATATTGTTATTATACTTGGATTGCTCGTTGTGGGCGTGTTAGACGAAAATAGTTTTCGCCGCCGCATTGAGTGTTATTACCAAATTCAAGACTTGAATGCTGAGATTGAAAAGTATGAAAAGGAATATCAGCACGATACACAACGCCTTAGAGAATTGAAACAGAACCCTAATGCCATTGCAAAAATAGCTCGTGAACGCTATTTTATGAAAGCCGATGATGAAGATATTTTCGTGTTAAGCGATGACGAACAACCTACGACAAATAATAATATTAATGAAACAACTGAATAAAATAGAAAGCACCTTGTTTATTATAGGCGGTTTGCTCATGGTAATTGGTGCTGGTCTCTATGCTTTTTTTATCGTTCAACAATACGCTTGTTGGGCAATGCTCGTTGGAGCAATCCTCTTTGCAGGCATGCAAATTAGACAAAAATATCTTGGAACAAGCTTTACCATAAAGCGATTGCGCCGCTTTATGATGATTGCAAATATTGGTTTTGTGTTGGCAGGAATATTTATGGTGGAAGATTCTTACCACTTTATTGCTCCGTTATTTACCAAAACAATCGGTGGATACACCTCATATATGAATATTTTTTACCATAATTGGGTAGTTATTCTATTGATTTCGGCTTTCATCGAAGTGTACACAACGCATCGAATTAGCCACGAATTGGCGAAAGAACAGCAATAATAGTTGAAAAAAAACTAAAAAGCACGTTATTGTTTTAAATACAATGAAAAACTTTCGCAGCATCAATATAACATTGTAAATTTGTCTGTCAGAACAAGAAAAAGACTCTATGAATAAATTTTTATACGCCTTTATCACTATCATGGCATTTACATCGTGTGCCAAATCTTACTATATTCAAGGTACATCTAACGTATCCAGCTTGGACGGACGCAAACTTTATCTTAAAGGAGGTTCCGCAGATACGCTCTTTACGATAGACTCTTGCGATGTGGTACATGGTGAATTTACATTCAAAGGTAACTTGGATTCTGTGCAAATCGTTCAAGTTTACATGGACGATGTGAACTTACAATTCCCATTAGTATTGGAAGAAGGCGACATAATATTAAAGTTAGACAATACGCAACAGAGCGTTTCAGGGACTCCGTTAAACGATAAAATAAACGCATTTTGGAGAAAATTTACACAGTTGCGCAATCAATATGTGGAAATTGACCACGAAGAAGGAGTGGCAATCATGAACGGACATGATGAAGAAGCCACCAATACGCGACTCATTAAGAAGGCTTTGAAGGTCTATGCCAATACGGATAAACTCTTCACAAACTTTGTTACAGAAAACTTTGACAACCCTTTAGCACCATGGGGATTTCTCACTCGTGTTACTTACGATATGACTCCAAACGCTTATCCAATTTGGATGAACGATTATTTGTATATGAATGCAATGAGCCAACTATCGTCTTGGGTGGAATATATCATGGCAAAAGCACCTGAACACTTTAAGATTAATGGCGACGTAAAGAGTTTTTACGACTATTATCAGCAGGCGCAAAGCGAAATGAATGGTACTGCTATGCCGCAAGAATCGATGCAAACGCCTATGGCAGGGACACCTCAAAGCAATGTTAGTGTGCCTACTCCTGCTCAAATGGCAGGCGATTCAACTAAAATGAAGTAGAAATAAGGTAAAAAAGTTATTAATTTAGACTTCTACTATGACAATGAAGAAACTCATTCAAGGCGGAACGATTGTCAATGAAGGACAAAAATACAGTGGCGACATCGTCATTGAAGATGGTCGGATAGCTGCAATTATAAAAGAAAGCAACACGCCCCATGCAATTTTGATGAAATCATCAATGCCACGGGGTGTTTTGTTTTGCCAGGTGTGATTGATACGCACGTTCATTTCCGCGAACCTGGAATGGAAGAGAAGGCAAATATCGAGTCGGAAACGCGGGCGGCAGCTTTCGGAGGGGTTACTTCGTTTTTCGAAATGCCCAATACCAATCCGCAAACCACCTCTTTAGCGGCTTTAAACGATAAATATGAACGTGCAAAACGTAGTTCGCATATCAATTATTCGTTCTTTTTTGGCGCAACAAATGCCAATGCCGAACTCATCAAACAGCTTGATAAACATCTTGTTCCAGGCGTAAAACTTTTCATGGGAGCCTCTACGGGCAATATGTTGGTAGACCGTAAAGCCGCATTAGATGCTATTTTTAGTTCGGCAGCCCACGAAGGATTTCCCGTAATGACCCATTGCGAGGATTCGAATATCATCAATGAGAATATGAAACGGGCAAAATCGTTGTATGGAGATGACCCCGATATTGTGCATCATCATGAAATTCGAAGCGAAGAAGCATGCTATCAATCTTCTAAATTGGCGGTTGAATTGGCTTTAAAGCACCATACTCAACTCCACATTGCCCACCTTTCCACTGCTCGAGAACTTTCTTTATTGGAGCAAAACGCTGTCAAAGACTTTGTAACCATGGAGCTTGCATCGCTCATTTGTACTTTACGAATGATGATTACGCTACTAAAAAAGGGCTGATAAAATGCAATCCATCAATTAAAACCGCTGCCGACCGCACCGAATTGCGCCGTGCTTTGGCTGACGGACGTATCGAAACCATCGGTACTGACCACGCTCCGCATCTGCTTTCTCAGAAGCAAGGAGGCTGCGCAAAGGCTACTTCGGGTATGCCAATGATACAATTCTCGTTGATAACCATGTTAGAACTTGTCCGTGAGGGCGTTATCAGCATGGAACACATGGTTGATTTAATGGCACACAACCCTGCAAAACGTTTCGAAATAGACAATCGTGGCTTTATTCGTGAAGGTTTTAAAGCCGATATAGCTATCGTTCAGCCTACCGAAGCATGGGTTGTGAGCAACGAAATCGTGGAAAGTAAATGCAAATGGACACCTATGGCGGGCGAAACCTTCCATTGGCGTGTGCTGCATACGTTCTGTAATGGGCAACACCTGCTTAATAAGGGTGTGTTCAACACGGAAATTCGTGGCGAACAAATAACGTTCCGTAAAAAAAAGTAGACTTATGGTAGCACGCATCGTTATCCCTTTATTTCTGCTCATCGTCCTTACCGATGTTTATATCGACTTTCAATATCTTCGAAAGCGTAAGAATCTAACATGGTGGCAACGTCTTTCGTGGTGGACTCCTACCATTCTGCTCGTACTTTTTACCTGCGTTTTGGCTTCAATAAAGAGTTTTGCGCCTCATAATTTAACGTGGCTCAACACTTATTTGTTCCTCCTTGGGACTATCGTCGGACCTAAATTCCTATTTACTTTGTTCTCCATTTTTGGCAAAGGCATACAGAAATTTATTGTCAAAACTCGCAAAAATTATGGCGAAATCGTTGGTTTCGTCATCGGTACACTCTTCTTTTGCGCCTACATTTATGGTTTTACGTTTGGTTTTCAGCAAATTAGAGTGCGCCATATTGAGGTGGTTTCCGACCGTTTGCCTCGTGCTTTTGACGGCTATCGCATCATTCACGTTTCCGATATGCACATCGGTACATTTAAAGGGTGGCGAGAAAAAATATTGAAAGCCGAGATGGACAGCATAAAATCCTTGAAAGCCGACCAAATTTTCTTTACTGGCGACTTGCAAAATATGCGCCCCGAAGAGGTGGAAGAATTAGCTCCACTCATCAAAGATGCCATGAAAGGCACAATAGCCATACTCGGCAATCACGATTACACTGAATATGTGCGACTTACACCTGCCGAAGAAAAGGCTCAACAGGAGCGTTTGGAGCGTGTTATTACACAAAATTTGGGTTGGAAACTATTGAAAAATAGCAATGCACAACTATATTTCAACAACGATTCCATTGCTATTTGCGGTGGCGAAAACGATGGTCGTCCACCTTTTCCACGCAAAATAGACATGGCAAAAACCATTCGTGGCATTAACAAAGCGCAGTTTATGATAATGCTCCAGCACGACCCATGGGCATGGCGACACGACATTCTGCCCCAAACAACGGCTACGCTAACATTGAGCGGACACACCCACGGCGGACAAATGCAACTCTTCGGACTGCGCCCAACCATGATTCGCAATACCGAAGACTATGGTTTTTACAAGGAAGGCACTCGCTATCTGAACGTTACGGCAGGCATGGGTGGCTTAGTTCCCTTCCGTTTCAATATGCCAAACGAAATAGTTGTCATCACTTTACGAGCAAAAAAATAAGAATATGAGCAACAAAAAGCAGACAAGCACTTTCTTAAAAGCAATCCTAACATTGCTTTATAGGCTCTATGTACTCTTTATTTTTCTTCCCCTTTTTGTCTTTTTCTCTGTCTTCATAGCCCTCGTTACCACCATTGGTTGCCTCGTTGGAAATATCCATTTTTGGGGTTATTATCCAGGAAAGTTATGGGGTCGCTTTGTGGTTCATGCCCTTTTGTTGCCTGTAAAGGTTGAGGGCAGAGAACATTTAAATCCGAAACAGAGCTACGTCTTTGTGGCTAATCATCAAGGAGCATTCGATATATTCCTCATTTACGGCTTTTTGGGTCGCAATTTCAAGTGGATGATGAAAAAAGGAATCCGCAAAATTCCATTTGTGGGCATGGCTTGCGAATACTCAAAGCAGATATTTGTAGACAAAAGTGGGGCAAGTAAAATTAAAAAGACCTACGACCAAGCTCGCCAAACCCTCCAAAATGGCATGTCGCTTGTGGTATTTCCCGAAGGCGCACGCACTTTTACGGGTCATTTAGGCATCTTCCGCCGTGGTGCATTCATGTTGGCTGACGAGTTGCAACTGCCTGTTTGTCCGCTTACTATCAATGGTTCGTTCGATGTAATGCCCCGTATGCACGATTGGCATTTCCCTATTTGGCACCCATTAACGCTCACCATTCACGAACCAATTATGCCCAAAGGAAAGGGAGCGGAGTATGAACGTGAAACTTTAAAGGAGGCTTACGAAAAAGTAAATGCAGGACTTGAACCTGAGTATCAAGGGTTTGTGGAAAATCCTGACCAATAAATCGTGGCAATAAATACGAGATAGCGACACGATTACACTGAAACGAAAATAAAAGCAAGCATAAATCAAAGTAAAAGTAGGTAAAGAACGAAAATAAAAGCAGTGGGGAATAACGATTTTTCTATTGTTTTTCCGTAACTTTGCAACCACTATGAGTAAAGGAAAATTACAGAAATTTGCAGAAATGGAGACATTTAAAAATGTTTTCCAATATCCATACGGTGTCATTAGCGAAGTTCCTTTCGACATGAAAGGGCATTGGTGTGAACAATATTTCAAGAATGATAACCCAATTGTCTTGGAATTGGGCTGCGGAAAGGGTGAATATACGGTCGGGTTGGCACGTGTTTACCCGAATATCAACTTCATTGGTGTTGATATTAAGGGTGCCAGAATCTACACAGGAGCAAAGCAAGCCTTGGAAGAAAACCTTGAAAATGTAGCTTTTTTGCGCACCAGCATCGAAATTATTGACCGCTTTTTTGCGCAAGACGAGGTGCAAGAAATATGGCTCACGTTCTCTGACCCACAGATGAAGAATTTCCACAAGCGTCTTTCGTCTACTTTCTTCCTCAATCGCTACCGCAACTTCTTGATAGACAAGGGAATAATACACCTCAAAACCGACTCTAATTTCCTTTTTACTTATACCACCTACCTCGTAGAAAAGAACAAATTGCCTTTGCTTTTCCGCACGGAAGACCTTTATGGCAACGAAACGAACGGTGTAAAATCAGCCGATTTTGACGAGCGCACGAAGGAAATTCTTGGTATACATACCTATTATGAAAACCAATGGATAGAGCGTGGGCTAAACATCAAGTACATGAAGTTTGAACTCCCACGTCTTGGCGACCTCTGCGAGCCAGAAATTGAAATAGAACTCGACGATTATCGTTCCTTTAAACGTACCAAACGGAGCGGTAAAGCCACTGCAAAATAAATATTGCCGATTGTTTAAATTTCAAAAGAGCCTGTTTTGCACCTCAAAAGAGCCTGTTTTGCACTTCGAAATAGCCTGTTTTGGAATGAAAAACAATAGCTTTTTAAATTTGCATGCCGAATTGCATTTTTAGGAATAGTAAGAATGATAGAACGAAAACTGCCAATGCTCAATGTTCTATCCGTATGCTAAGGCGAGTTGAAAGGTTATTCCCAAAGAATTGCCTCAAACAATTGGCAGAATGGACAAAAAGCAATATCTTTGCATAAGATATAGCTGCACTCGACAAACT
>NZ_BAIS01000009.1 GCF_000613345.1 Prevotella disiens JCM 6334 = ATCC 29426
TTATAAGGGTACTGAAAATCAGACACTTAGCCAAATTTATTTAGTTGTGTTTTGTTAATCAACTCGCTCATTTTCAAACAATTATGTGATTATTAACAGAGTATTGTTATAAAGTTCTTCATTGCAAATTTTGAGTGATTTAATTTTCGGAACGTGATAAATCACGCCCTAATAAGAAAGAAAAGCATATAATCTATTGATTATTAGTAGATTATATGCAAATATACCAACTATAAACGCCATTAAGAAAAATGGAAATTTTGACCAATCTGTATCTTTCTGAAAATCAACAAGTTATATATTGTGTTTTCAAACCTATTGTTTGGTATTTCAAAACAATAGGTTTTGTGGTTCAAAATAGGCTCTTTTAAGCTCCAAAACAATAGATTAAAAAAACGCAATAATTTTCCATTGTTCTATATTTCCTATTATCTAAATGTTTCATGGGTAACGGAAAATTGATGAAAGGACAAAGTTTGAAAAGTTATTTGTTATTTACGGAATTAAAAACCTTGAATAGCAAAACTTTATAATAAGTTTTCATGGTTCAAAAAAAATATCTAACTTTGTGAAATGAATCTGTAAAAAACTTTGAATTCATTTATAGATTTGATAAATCAGCAAGGAAGAAAATGGGAAATCAAGAAAAGTTAATTATTAAGACGTTTGGTCCGATTCAAAATGCAGAAGTTATTTTCAACAAAGTAACTATATTTGTTGGTGAGCAAGGAGTGGGAAAGAGTACAATTGTAAAACTTTATTCACTATTTACATGGTTGGAAAAAGCCATAACACGCCATCAAGTTAAGATTTCAGACCTTGAAAAACCAGCACGTTTTAAGAATAAATACTGTCTTTACAATAATCTTTCATCGCTGTTTAAAGACGAAACCGAAATAACTTTTCATGGTTTACACTATTGCTTTACTTACGAAAAAGGTGGAATTAACATTACAGAAAATAAAGAAAACACTGATGATTTCAACCTTGCAAAGGTAATGTATGTGCCTGCAGAACGCAATATATTAGGTAGCATTGACCACCCATCTTATTTAAAAGGGCTGCCCCCTGCTTTATTTACGTTTTTAGAGGAATATGATAAAGCAAAAAATGCATTGAAAACAGGTTTTGAATTGCCTTTCAACAATACTTTTTTTGAGTATGATGCACTCAACGATATGCCTAAAATTCGTAACAATGATTACGAAATAAAGTTGTCAGAAGCATCAAGTGGTTTTCAATCAACTTTGCCTTTATTGCTGGTTTCAAAGCATATATCAGATATGGTGTTCGACCGTTCAAAGAGTTCTGAATTGACAGAAACAGAAAAGAAAACTTTGAAGAGGGAGGTAGAAAAAATAATGGGGAACGAAAATCTGACAGAAGAAGTGAAGGTAGCGTCGTTAAAGTCACTTTCGGCTAAATATAAGTATTCTCGTTTTTTGAATATTGTCGAAGAGCCAGAGTTAAATTTGTATCCTACCTCGCAACGAAACGTATTGATTCGACTGATAGAAGATGCTAAGAAGATGGAAAACAATAAGTTGGTTATGACAACGCATAGCCCTTACGTTATAAATTATCTAACTATTTTTGTAAAAGCAGCACAGTTGGCAAAGCAAATAAAAAAGGATAAATGGTTGAAAGAAGTGGAAAAGATAGTACCATTAAAGGCTCATTTGTGTTCTTCAGAACTTGTCATTTTTCAAGTATCTAATGGTAGAGTTGAGCAATTAGCAAGTTCAGAGGGTATTCCGTCTGATGCAAATTTCTTAAATGAAATGTTGCAAGTTACAAATGACGATTTTGACCGCCTTTTAGAGATAGAAGAAGAGATTGAAAATGGAAACAATTAACTTTTTCAAAGACGAGGAAAAGATTGAAGAAAAATGTTTTGGTTTGTGCGATGATTTTGATGAACAAGCCAAAACACCAGCTTATTGCAGCATAAATCTTGAAGAAAAGGAAAATTGGATAGCTACAGTAAGCAACAAAACAGATAATAGCATAGCCTTTATTGCTGTTGATAACAAAATAGAATTACGGAGGGCGAATGGCGAAATGGATTATCGCTGTGATGCAATGCTGCATAATGAGGATTACATTGTATTTGTAGAATTGAAAAATCAACGTGAAAATTGGATAAAACATGCAGTGGAAGACCAACTATTATCAACGATTAATGCCTTTAAAAACGCACAAGATATAACCCAATTTAAGCACAAAGTAGCCTACGCTTGCAATAAAAAGCAACCCAAATTTGCGGTTAGCCATAAGCAATACATGAATGATTTTAAACGAAAAAATAATGTTCGATTGATTATTAGCAATGAAATAACACTGAAGTAATACTACTTTACATGATGCAAAGTAATGTCTTGAACATGAATCCCTTAGTAAAAATCGTTGTTACCCTTATCGGTGGCATGGCGGTTGGGCGTTATACGATGGGCATAATGTCGGACGTTTCATGGTTGGTGGTGGCTATTTTCGGATTGGGGATTGTTGGTCTTAGTAAACGAAATCGTTGGTTGCAGAGTGGGGGAGTATTGATTTCTGTGGCTGCTGTGGGAGGTTTGCTCATGATGCAAGCTGAAAAAAAGATGTTGCAAACCATTCCCGAAGGCGAAAAACTATACGATGCGGTGTTATTGTCTGAACCAGTGAAGCATGGAAAGGTCATCATGACCGATTTAGCAGTGCAGACCAACAACGGAAACATCAAAGTGAAAGCGTCAATTCTTTGCGACACGCTTACGGAACGCTATAAACGATTGCACGTAGGCGACGGTATTACGGCTTATTCAGCATTGGAAAAACCTATCAATTTTGCTGATTCACAGTTCGATTATGTCCGTTGGCTGCGCGCTCATGGCTACTATGCTAATACGTTTATTTATTATCGAAATTGGCAAAAAGCAGCAATCGACTTGTCGTTTCTGAGTTATGTAGACAGAACAATGATAGAATTGAAGCGCATCAAACGACAATGTGTGGAAACTTACACCCACGTTGGTCTCAGTGGAGAGGCTGCTGCGGTGGCAATAGCGATGACGTTGGGCGATAAAAGTTTGATAAATAAAGACTTAAAAGACGATTATTCCATTTCTGGAGCCAGCCATGTGTTGGCACTTTCGGGCTTGCATCTTGGCATTATTTACGTTTTTCTTATCTTTGCATTTAATCTTTGCAAAGGCATTCCTTACCTTTATGTGCTACATCGTTATCGGGTGGGCGAGTTGTTTGCCATGCTTTTCATTTGGATTTATGCCTTGTTGGTCGATTTTTCTCCCTCCGTAGTGCGCTCGGCCACCATGCTTACCATTTATTTCTTTGTTCGTTTGCTCAATCGGGATAAGTTTTCGCTCAACACTTTGGCATTGACGGCAATCATTATGTTGGTGGTTAATCCGCTGAACTTGTGGGATATAGGTTTCCAATTGTCGTTTATAGCTGTGCTTTTCATACTCCTTTTCTCTCCATTGATTTATGGAATAGTACCGAGAAAACGCTTACAAAGGTTTTGGATTTTGCGTTGGGTGTGGGGATTGGTAACTGTTTCGGTGGCTGCACAAATAGGAACTGCACCATTAGTAGCCTACTATTTTAGTCGGTTTAGTTGCTATTTTTTGCTTTCCAACTTCGTTGTTATCCCTTGTGCAACGCTCATTCTCTATGCTGCAGTATTGCTTTTCTTGTTCTCCTTTATCCCTGTTATACAAGCATTTATAGGTAATTTTATGCTTTTAACTATTCAATTTATGAACAATAGTTTGCATACCATCGCTCATTGGCAGGGGGCAAGCATAGAAAACTTACAACCTAATGAATTGCAAGTGGCTTTACTCTATTTCGTTATATTTTGTATCGGGTGGATATGGAGTTTTTTTGCCAATCGAAGCTATTTGAAATAAAAATCATTATCTTTGCAACCACTTATGCAAAGGTACTTTATAAAATTCTCATACGACGGAACCAACTATCATGGTTGGCAAATTCAACCCAACGGAATATCAGTTCAAGAAGTCTTAGAAAAGGCTTTATCAACGCTTTTGCGCACAAAAATGAGCGTAACAGGTGCTGGAAGAACAGATGCGGGGGTACATGCACGCTTAATGGTGGCACATTTCGATTGGGAAGCACCTATTAACGGACAACAATTGGCTTATAAATTGAACCGAATGTTGCCCCGTGATGTTTCGGTAATAAGCGTTGAGGCAGTTGAGAATGAACTTCATGCTCGTTTTTCAGCTACATCGCGCACTTACCATTACTATATGCATCATGGTCGCAACCCTTTTAGTCGTGCTTATTCCTGCGAAATGCCCTACGAATTAGACTTTGAACGTATGAACGAAGCAGCAAAATATTTGGTAGGTGAACGTGATTTTAAGTGTTTTTGCAAAGCTGGTGGCGATAATAAAACTACAATTTGTAACTTGACTGAGGCTGGTTGGCAGCGCTGTAATACAGAGATAGCGATTCATGAAGCCGAAAAAGCGGAAGAATGGTGTTTCGTTATTACTGCTAATCGTTTTCTTCGCAACATGGTTCGTGCCGTAGTTGGGACATTAGTAGAGGTGGGGCGTGGTCGTATTACGATTGATGAGTTTCGCAAAATAGTAGATAATGGTACGCGAAGCGATGCTGGAGAGAGCATGCCAGGCAATGCTTTGTTCCTTTGGGACGTAACTTATCCAAAGTAAAAAGTGAAGTGTAAGTACCAATTAGGAACTTGCATAATTAGCAGACCCTAGTTACTGACATTGCTTCGCCAATATCAATCCACAACGATGTTACCACTATTTACAACCTCAGCGGTATGAAAATATGGCAAGGTCAAACTGAAAAATATCAGCAAGTTTGGCAAACACTGCCTCGTGGCATTTATATTGTGAATGGAAATAAGGAATTATAAAAAACAAAAATCCCACTGCTACAAAATGTGAGCAGTGGGATTTAAGTGTTTACATTGCATATTCTTCGCCTTTGAGGAATACTCGGCGAATAATAGGTGTGGTGTAAGCGTAAGGAATAAAGTCGATTGAAGGGATTGGGTCGGTAATGTAGAAGTTGGCTACCTTACCTACGCTGATAGAACCATATTCTTCGCTTAATCCCATGGCGCAAGCAGAGTTAATTGTTGCTGCGTTAATGGCTTCAGCTGGCATCAAACGCATCTTGATACATGCTAAAGAAACTGCAAATTTCATGTCGCCCGATGGGGTAGAGCCTGGATTGTAGTCAGATGAAATTGCCATTGGTAAACCAGCATCAATCATCTTTCTACCTGGAGCAAAAGGCATATTAAGGAAGAAAGAAGTACCTGGTAATGCAGTTGGCATGGTTTCTGAATCTTTTAGCAACTCTATGTCGTGGTCGTCCATGGCTTCAAGGTGGTCTACAGAGAGTGCGTTACACTCAACGGCTACTTCAACACCGCCTGAAACAGCGAGTTCTTCGCCATGAATTTTACCACGAAGACCGTATTTTGCACCTGCTTGGAGCAAACGACGTGTTTCGTCAGGAGTAAAGAAACCTTCATCGCAGAATACATCAATGAACTCTGCAAGATTTTCTTTGGCTACTGCTGGCAACATATCGTTGATAATATGGTCTACATATTCAGCTTGACGACCAGCATATTCACGACCTACTGCGTGCGCACCAAGGAAATTGGCTACCACTTTTACAGGGGCTGTCTGTTTGATGCGGCGAATGACACGCAACATTTTTAGCTCGTCTTCAAGATTTAAGCCATAGCCACTCTTGATTTCCATTGCACCTGTTCCCTTGCGAATGACTTCATCGACACGCTTCATAGCTTGTTCGTAAAGTTCATCTTCGGTTAATTCGTGCAAACGGTCGGCTGAATTGAGGATACCACCACCACGTTTTGCGATTTCTGCATAGCTCAATCCACGAATTTTATCTACAAATTCGCCCTCACGGCTGCCTGCATAAACCACATGGGTGTGAGAATCGCAGAAAGAAGGCATTACTGTTCCGCCTTCAGCATCAACAACTAATGTATTTCTCTCAATTTGTGGCATATCAACACGTGAGCCGTATGACACAATTCGACCATCTTCAACGTATAAAAAAGCATTTTCAATGGTGTTTAGTTGTGCCATTTCAGCTCCTCGCAAGCATCGTTTACCTTCGTGTCCGATGCCTGCGAGAATGCCAATATTTGTGATTAAAAGTTTCATTTGCGGAGGAAATCTACTGACTTAGCGATGTGTGGAGCCATGAATTGGTCGTTTTCAACGAATGGTACCACCTTGCGATAAGCTTCGAAAATAGCTTCGATTGCTGGAGAAGACTTCAATGGACGGCGGAATTCAAGTGCCTGTGCTGCATTGAAAAGTTCGATAGCGAGTACACGCTCTGTATTCAGTACTACTTGATAGAGCTTTGTAGCTGCGTTCGCACCCATGCTGACGTGGTCTTCCTGTCCTTGTGAAGAAGGAATGCTGTCGGCAGAAGCAGGTGTACAGTACATTTTGCTTTGGCTTACGATAGAAGCTGCGGTATATTGTGGAATCATAAAACCGCTGTTTACGCCTGGTTTAGCTACTAAGAAACTTGGAAGGTCGCGTGTACCAGATACCAATTTATAGATACGGCGTTCTGAAATATTGCTCAATTCGCAAAGAGCGATAGCGAGAAAGTCCATTGGCTGAGCGATAGGTTCGCCATGGAAGTTACCAGCAGAGATAACCAAATCTTCGTCAGGACAAACAGTTGGGTTGTCAGTAGCTGCGTTTACTTCAATGTCAATTACTGATTTAACGTAACGGATAGTATCCTTTGAAGCACCATGAACCTGTGGCATACAACGGAAAGAGTAAGGGTCTTGTACGTTTACCTTAGGTTGCTTGATGAGTTCGCTACCTTCGAGCAATTCACGAATACGTGCTGCTGTTTCTATTTGACCTTGGTGAGGGCGAACAGCGTGTACTGCGTGTGTGAAAGGTTCTATTCTACCATCGTAAGCCTCTAAAGACATGGTACCAATCTTGTCTGCCCAGTCGCTCAAACGTTGAGCTTGGAGCAAGCACCAAACTGCAAATGAATTCATGTTTTGAGTACCATTGAGGAGCGCAAGACCTTCTTTAGAAACGAGTTGGATAGGTTGCCAGTTCATCTTCTTCAACATTTCTTCGCCTGAAATAACCTCGCCGTTCATTTCAACGCTACCAATGCCTAAGAGTGGCAAGCAGAGGTGAGCCAAAGGAACAAGGTCGCCAGATGCACCAAGTGAACCTTGCATGTAAACAACTGGGTAAATATCGTTGTTGAAGAAATCAATCAAACGTTCAACAGTTACCAATTGGCAACCTGAGAAACCATAGCTCAAAGATTGAATCTTGAGTAACAACATGATTTTAACGATTTCGTTAGGTACTCTATCACCTACACCACAAGCGTGAGACATCATCAAATTCTTTTGAAGGTCAGAGAGTTGTTGCTTGTCGATAGAGATTTTGCACAATGAACCGAAACCTGTTGTTACACCATAGATAGGTTTGTCTGAAGTTTCGATTTTCTTATCCAAATATTCACGGCAACGAACAATGCGATTACGAGCATCGTCAGAAAGTTCAAGCTTAATATTGTTGTCGATAATTTCGCCAATTCTTTCGATTGAAAGATGTTCGGCACTAATCTTATGTGTCATAATTTTATTTTAAAAGTTAACTTGTTATTAAATGAAAATTCACAGATAGAGTTTTGAAACCCTATCTGTGAATAAATTTTATTTATATGCTTCGTTGATAATATCGTCATCAACAAGGTTAGGCATAGTAACGCAAAGTCCTGGAGTACGCTCCATTTCACGTTTGATAGCGTCCATAGAACCCTCGTTGCGAGCCCAACTGCGACGAGAAATACCATTGTTTACGTCCCAAAGGAGCATTTGACGGATATGGCGTTCTGAGTCTTCGCCACCATCGATAACCATACCGAAACCACCGTTCATAACTTCTCCCCAGCCAACGCCACCACCGTTGTGGATAGAAACCCAAGTAGCACCACGGAAAGAGTCGCCAATAACGTTTTGAACCGCCATATCAGCGCAGAATTGAGAACCATCGTAGATATTACTTGTCTCACGGAATGGAGAATCAGTACCAGAAACATCGTGGTGGTCGCGACCTAAAACGATAGGACGGCTAATTTCGCCACGCTTAATAGCTTCATTGAAAGCCAAAGCTATCTTTGTACGACCTTCAGAATCAGCGTAAAGAATACGAGCTTGAGAGCCTACAACGAGTTTATTCTTACCTGCTTCCTTAATCCAATGGATATTATCGTCCATTTGTCCAACAATATCTGGAGTAGAAACCTTACGCAAATCTTCGAGAACTTCGGCTGCAATGCGGTCTGTTGTTTCCAAATCTTTAGGGTCGCCTGATGTACATACCCAACGGAAAGGACCAAAGCCATAGTCGAAGAACATAGGACCCATGATGTCTTGAACGTATGAAGGATAACGGAATTTGCTGTTTTCGCCCATAATATCAGCACCAGCACGACTTGATTCCAAAAGGAAAGCGTTACCATAGTCGAAGAAATACATACCATTAGCGGTAAGTTTGTTGATTGCTGCAACCTGACGACGCAAAGATTCTTGTACCTTTTCTTTGAACTTTTCTGGTTCTTCAGCCATCATGCGCTTGCTTTCTTCCAATGAAACGCCTACAGGATAGTAACCACCAGCCCATGGATTATGGAGCGATGTTTGGTCAGAACCAAGGTCTACACGGATATTTTCTTCAGCCAAACGTTCCCAAAGGTCTACTACATTACCAACGTAAGCCATTGAAACAACACGTTTTTCTTCCACTGCCTTGCGGATAGCAGGTATCAATTCGTCAAGACTTTCGTGCAATTCGTCTACCCAACCTTGGTCATAACGCTTGCGAGCAGCCAATGGATTGATTTCTGCTGTTACGCTAACAACGCCTGCAATGTTACCAGCCTTTGGTTGTGCGCCTGACATACCGCCAAGACCAGCAGTAACAAAGAGTTTCATATTGTCGCCACCTACCTTACGAGCAGCGTTCAAAACGGTAATAGTTGTTCCGTGAACGATGCCTTGAGGACCGATGTACATGTAAGAACCAGCTGTCATCTGACCATACTGGCTCACACCCAATGCGTTAAAACGTTCCCAATCGTCTGGTTTTGAATAGTTAGGGATAACCATACCATTTGTTACAACCACGCGTGGAGCATTTTTATGAGATGGGAAAAGACCAAGAGGGTGTCCAGAATACATCACGAGGGTTTGCTCATCGGTCATTTCGCTTAAATATTTCATAACCAAGCGATATTGCGCCCAGTTTTGGAACACAGCACCATTACCGCCGTATGTAATCAATTCGTGTGGGTGTTGAGCCACAGCTTTGTCCAAGTTGTTTTGAATCATCATCATGATGGCAGCAGCTTGTTGCGAATTGTGTGGATACTCATCGATTGGACGTGCATACATTTCGTATGTAGGGCGGAAGCGATACATATAAATGCGTCCGTAGGTTTCTAATTCTTTAGCAAATTCAGGTGCTAAAGTAGCGTGGAATTTCTTTGGGAAATAGCGCAAAGCATTGCGAAGAGCCAATTTTTTTTCTTCGTCAGTAAGTATTTCCTTACGCTTTGGCGCATGGTTAATGTTTGGGTCGTATGCCTGTACTTCAGGTAATGTGTCAGGTATTCCTGCACGGATATCTGCAATAAATTGTTCTTTAGTCATTTTGCATTGTTTTTATATTCATCAAAGAAATCGAAAGGAGTTAGAGAAGTTTTGTTTCCACCTATTATATTAAGGTGTAAAAGTAAACAATCTTTTCTAAAAAACTCCTTTAACTTCTTCGAAACTTGTTTTATAATTTTGCTTCTACAATCTTCATGATTTCTGCTTCAAGCTCATTAGCTTCCTTAATGAGTTCGTTAGCCTCGCCAACAAGTTTGTCTGCTGTTTCACGGTCTTTCAATCCTGAGGCGTTAATCTTAACGTTTAAGCCTGCACCCAAGACTGCTGCACGAGCTGCCAACACGCCAACACCAGCGTCAGAAACACTATTTGGATTGCCTTCCTCTGCCATTGCCTTGCAAAGTTCAAACACTTTGAACGATGCTTGCATAGTGTGGAGAGGAACTTGAGTAGCAAACAAAGTTGCAGCTTGTATCGCAGCAGAGCGAGCAGCCTTTTCTTCGTCTGTTCCCTTTGGCAAACCGAAGGCTTCCATAATGCGGTTGAACGCTTCGGTATCCTCATCAACGAGATTCATCAATTCTGATTGAATCTTCTGACCCTTGTCTGCCCAGTTGCTAAACTCTTCCCAACGAGCGTCCCAACCTGCCTTATGGCTTGAAAGATTGGCTACCATTGTGCCGAGCGCAGCACCTAAAGCACCCATATAAGCAGAGATTGTACCACCACCAGGAGCTGGAGATTCGCGTGAAGTTTCGTCTGCAAAGCCTTTAACAGTAAGGTCTATGAGTTTAGCACTCTTATCTTCGTCTTCTAAAAGATATTCAATTACTTTTTCACGTGGGTTAAATTCTTTCAAATCGTCTAAGCCCATAGACTTGATAGCGATTTGTAAAATATCTTCTTCTGGGATACCTGTTGAGCGATTTTGCTTTCTCAAGAAGTATTTACCAGCATCTATCAAAGTGCGTTTTGGTATCAAACCAACGATTTCTGTACCTGTTACTCGAATGCCACGATTGGTAGCGCAACGACAAACTTCGTCGAAAGCAATGTGCAATGGAGTTTCGTTAATGTTGGTAATGTTCATAGAAACCTGTGCAATACCGTATTCATCGATGAACCAACCGATAGCCTTTGTACCCTTTAAGGTGCCAGGAATCATAATTGTTTTGCCGTTTTCGTCCTTCATTGGTTTGCCTACTGGAGAACCACCTTCACGTTGTGGACGACCTTTTTCGCGTACATCGAACGCAATAGCATTAGCACGGCGAGTAGAAGTTGTGTTCAAATTGAAGTTTGTAGCAATCAAGAAATCGCGTGCGCCAACGGCTGTACAACCTGTGCGAGCAACACCTTCGTCCCAAGCACGTGCACCAAAGTCAGGTGCTTCAGCCTCAATAGTCATTCTTTCTTGCAATCCTTCGTATTCGCCCTTACGGCAAATAGCGAGGTTACGGCGTTCTGGAGTTCTTGCAGCAGCCTCGTAGCAATAGCAAGGAACTTGCAATTCTGTTGCAATACGTTCAGCCAATTTGCGTGCCAACTCTGCACATTCTTCCAATGTAATACCTGAAACAGGGATTAATGGGCATACGTCAGTTGCGCCCATACGTGGGTGTGCGCCATGATGTTGGCGCATATCAATGAGTTGAGCAGCTTTCTTTACACAACGGAAAGCAGCTTCTACAACAACGTCTGGAGTGCCAACAAATGTTATAACAGTGCGGTTTGTAGCTTCTCCTGGGTCTACGTCCAAAAGTTTAACACCTTTTACTGCTTCAATTTCGTCGGTAACTTGTTTAATAACTTCTTTGTTTCGTCCCTCACTGATGTTAGGGACACACTCAACGATTTGTTTTTCTTGTACCATTTTTATTATTTAATATTAAATTTTAGGCAATAGTTTCTTTACGGTGTAAAAGTAAGAAATACGTTGCAATCTACAAAATATTTCTCCTTAAACTATTCAAAAAAGTCTTTTTTTTACCGCAATCTGGTTGTTTCGTATCTCAAAATTTGTTTTAAATAGGTTTATTGTTTCGTGTTAATTCGTAACTTGACGATGTTTAGTTTCTTTTTATTTCTTGTTTTAGGGGTCTAACATTGTGTTTGTATAATGCTGGTAATGAAGAATAGTTTTTTAGCTCGATAGGAATTAAAACTATGTGGCATAAAGACTTATATTCATGAGAAGAATTGTTCTAAATTCGTGTTCTTAATAACTAAAAAATGCTCCTAATTGGAATTTGTTTTGTAATCATTTGATTATTAGCTTGTTATGTCATTCTTGTACTTCTGCTTTTTAAAAACCATTGTTTCGCTCAAAAAAAGAGCCTATTTCGGGGCTCAAAATAGGCTCTTTTTTAGTTCTATACAATAGGTTTTATTTTCAAATATATAATTTAACTTCCTTCAAATACGAAAATTGTTCTATTTTTCCATACTTTTCCGAAGAGAATGAACTTTAATATTTCAGACAAACAGCATAGGACTAAACTATTTTTTATATTTTTCAAGTGGTATATAACATTTTTTTATTATATTTGCAACAGAACAATGTCATACGTTTCAGCGGATTTGACAATAAAACGCACGCAAAATGAAGCACTTTAGTCTTACCATATTAGCATTTTTATATGCCTTTACAATGTTTGGACAAGAGATTCAAACATTCCAATTGACGAACGATATGGGTATGAAAGCCGTAGTTACTAATTACGGAGCACGCCTAATGTCGCTCTATGCTTACAATTGGAACGGTCGTTTGGAACCTGTTGTGAAAGGTTATCAACATGTTTCTGACTACAAAGATAACCCTACGCTGGGAGCAACTGTTATGAGTTTTGACGGAAAAGTAAACAATACTTTGTCGGAAAAGGTTTGGGACGTGGTTGTTGCTGATAAGCAATCGGTTACGTTTCGTTATATAGCAGAAGGGGAGGAAGGGAAATTTGACGGGAAAATGAACTTTACAGTTACTTATACCTTGTCTGACCAAAATGCTTTGGACATTGATTATCGTATGATATCGACTGCGCCTACGCAATTTAAACTATCAAACGGAATTGTTTTTAATCTTTCAGGCGACTTAGAACGCTCCATTTTGAATCAAAACTTATGGATTAATTCGTGTAAAACAAATTTATTTAACGACAAATTTGAACTTACTGGCGAACAAGAAAATGTAAGATTTACACCATTAAATTTCATTCAGCCACGAGAAATAGGGGAACGAATAGGGGAATTGGAAGATGGTTATAATCATGCTTTCCAATTGCGTTACCCTTCAAATATACAGAAACCTGCTGCCATCTTGTTTGATGCACAAAGTGGAAGAGTGATGACTATTTACACGTATGAACCGACATTATTGGTCAATTCGTATGGTAAAAAAAGCAAAGGAATATCGTTTCAACCTTTGCATACGGGATATGATGAAAATAAAGAAAGAATTAATACAAATATAAACCCAGGTCAAGTTTTTCATGCAGCAACAGTTTTTATCTTTACAACTGATCCACCATTGATAATGAAGACTGCTGTGGAAAAATAAAACCTATAAATTTATCGTTTAATACTAATGAAACATCTTAAATTTTCATTCATTGCAGTAATCATTGTAATGCTATTTTCATCGTGTGGAAAGGAAATTTTGGACGAAAACCCAGATGAACCTCTTAAAAAAGGTAAGAAAAAACAAGTGTCATTGGTTATCAATGAAGATATAACCGTGTCTGAAATGTCTTTGTTTGTCCCTAAATCTCGAGCTGTAAAACAGAAATTGTATGCAGTAAATGTTTTTCAAAAGAAGCCTGGGCAGGCTGAGTTTAGTAAGTTTGCTTACGGTTTATTCGATGATAGTTCAAAGATGAATATTGTTTTGGACGAAGAAAATACATATTCATTTGAATGTTTGATAGTTGAGGAAGGCGAAGATGCAGTGTTTAATAGTACTGAAGGCTACATGGCACCATTCTTAAAAGGTACGAAAATGATTCCTACAAAACTTGAAAACAAATTTGTGAAATCATCATCAGTAAACTTTTCGAATCTTTCAGGGGTGCAAACTCAAATCTCAGAAGCCCAAAAAGTGTGGAGTCCTCGCATGATAAAGCAATATGGGAAATCAGAAGAATTTGCACCAAAGACTGCCGATAAAGTTAAATTGGCAACCAAATGTACAGTCTTTGGAGTGCGTTTGGTGGTTGCTCCGCCCGAAGAAGGAACGTTGGAGGTAACATTCTTGGAGGATTATGTCCTTACGATTACTTCTAAAGACCCAAAATATGACCATGCATCCATCTATTCTTTTGCAACTTTGGAGAAAGCTATTGAAGAAGGCTACAATGGGAAGTTCTACTTTATATTGAAGTGGACAAAGGCTGACGGTACTATAAAAACGGAAAATCGTACGATAGTGATGAAGCGAAACGTAATGACAAAGGTCAATATTGAGGTAAAAAATCCTGACCCAAAGGCTTTTTCTATCATTGAAGACAGTGCTGAAATGTCGGAGGAAACCATAGATTGGATATTCAAAGGATAGTGTTTTACTTTACATTTAGAAGGGAAATGTAAAGATTAGGCATCTTAATGATAAAAATATAGGCTCTTTTGATTGCGCAAAAGAGCCTATATTTTCTTGTAATCTATCTTAAAAATTCCACCAATGTTTCTTTCTTTTGGGCTCTTGGTCTTGAAGATTGTGCAAACCATAACCCATACTTTCCCATGTGGTATGGTTTTTAATCATTTGATAGATAGTCCCCCAATCGGGAAGACCGCCTAAATTTCTATCATCAATGAACATTTCAACTTTTAATTTGCGTGAGAAATTATTGTTTTTATGTTCTTCTTCTTCAGGATAGTCCCTATTGATTGCCCAAAAATCAACACCACGCTCATGACACCAGTCTACTGCTTCTTGTAAAAGGTCGCCTTCGCGGACGCTCCACAAGATGAGTTGATGACCATCTTTTATCAATTCTTTTAATGTTTCTGTAGCAAATGGAATCTCATTTCCTATCTTTGGGTATCTGTGTTCGACGATTGTACCATCGAAATCAACTGCAATTACCATGTTATCTTATCCTTGTAAATAAATTAAAATGCTGCTTGTAAAAAAATAATTTGTTATTGAGAAAAGCGGAATATGTTATTAAGAAAATAATGAAGTCGTTTATAAAATAAAAAATAGGAAGTGTGGTAATGTAAATATCCCCCACTTCCTATCTTATATTTCTTTTATCGTTTTATGGATTTATCATTCTTATTGCCATAGTGGCTATTTGAGTAATTTCCATAGTTCCCGTAAGAACCATATTTCCCATATTTTCCGTAACCATAGCGCCCATATTTTCCATATTTTCCGTAGCCATAGTAGTAGCCATACTTCTTCTTCGACATATCAACACCATTGAGAACAATATTCATCTTAGGCAGTTTCTTTTCTTCTGCAAGTGTATTAATCATATCGAATGATGACTTTAATGTGTAATCGGCGCGGCATATATAAACTGTTGCATCAACAATTCTACCTAATTGGAGTGTGTCTGTAACCAATCCAACAGGGGCTGTATCAACAAGAATGTAGTCATATTCTGACCGCAAAAGCTCAAATACAGTGTTCAATGATTGGCGTGCAATCAATTCTGCTGGGTTTGGAGGAATAGGACCTGCCATTAACAAATCCAAATTGCTATTTATACCTGATGGAAGGATTTGCTCTCGCAAGTCTTCTACTGTTGGTTCATTCTTTAATAACAAGTTCGTTATACCATGTTTGTGGTCATTTATCTTAAATTGCTCTGCCAAACGTGGACGACGAATATCCAATCCTACAAGGATAGCCTTTTTGCCTAAAAGTGCGAAACTTACTGCAAGATTGGCAGCTGCAAAGGTTTTTCCCTCACCAGAGGTAGATGATGTAAAGAGAATAACCTTTTGTCCTTCCGTTAATACAAACTGAATATTGGTACGCATTGCACGGAAAATCTCTTCCATTTGGTTGTTTTGATTTTCGTGAACAACGATATCTGCTTTACCTTTTGCTGCTTCATTTGCAACAGGAACGTCTGCAATGATAGGTAGTGTCGTAAGTCTTGCAACATCATCGTGCCCTTCAATCTTATAGCGAAGTAATTGAATGAGGAGCAAAATAAGTGCTGGTAAGGATAAACCTATAATCAAACCGATGAGATAAATGAGGTTTTGGTTAGGGCTAACCTGTCCTGCAAACTGAGGTTCATCTATCAATTTACCTTTATCTACGATAGCTGCCAATGAAATATTGTTTTCTTCACGCTTTTGAAGCAGCATCAAATACAAGCCAGAACGGACTTCTTGTTCTCTTCCAATCGATTGTAACATTCGTTCTTGGAGAGGAGCTTCTGTTACTTCATTGTTGTATTTTGTGAATTGACCAGCAATTGCATTGCGTTGAATTTCTAAGTTTTTGCGAGCTGTTTCAATCGCACGTCGAATATTTACGTTTAGGTTTTTTATCTGGTCAGTTAGTGGTGCAACTACTGGAGAATTAATAGATGCACTGCGAAGGAGTCTGTTTCTCTCTAAAACGAGTTCGTTATATTTGTTAATAAGGCTTGATGCGGTGGCATCAGACAAGCCAATGTTTGAAGGAATAACCTGAGTTAGGTCTCTTGCAGAAGTTTTTATTTCAGAAGCAATGCTGTTGAATAACTCTATTTGAGTTTCAATATCAGCCATTTTTTGTTCTGAAGCATTTTGATTAGAGAAACTATTTGAGGCATTTATTTGTTGCTCAATTACTCCATTTTGTTGCTTATAATTTTGAATTTTTCCTTCAGTTTCTCCTAATTCTTTACTGATTTTATCCAAACGAGTATTAATAAAGCGGTCAGTACGGAGTGCAATTGTATTTTTGTCTTCGTTCGCTTGACGGTTGTAAACAATGACGAGTTGTTTTAAATAGTCAATGCTGCGATCAGGAATCTCATCTATAATGGTGAGTTGAGCAATGCTTGTTCCCTTTGCATATGAGTTGACTGTCAGTGAATTGACATACTTATCGCAAGCCATTTTAGGAGAGTATATGACAACATTCAATTCTTCTCCCTTTCTCATTAATTTTCCTTCGTTTGAAGTAATGGTGATAGCTCCAGCACGAGTGAGAATAGTTTGTGGCAAAGATGAGATGGTACGATTTATTGAATATGGTCCTTGCGAACTTCTTTCTCCCGTAGGAACAGAATAAGAACCTGATATTTTGTAAGTCATACTATCACGTTTGATATTCAAAGTGATTGGGCTATTGATTCGCTCTAAGTGTTCTTTGTCAATATCAACGTTTAGAGGTTGGTTGCCATAATAGGTAATTTCTTTTACTCTTCCTTTTGTAGAATAATTTACATAGAGTTTTAAATCTCGCACGGCATCTTGTGAAACGGAACGTGATTTGATAATTTCCATTTCATTATCTATACCTGCAGAGTTTGACATAATGCCAAGGTTTGTGGCATTTGCGATGGATTGTCTTTTATTATTTTCTTGGTCTTTGATGAGCAGTTTTGCTATTGTTTGATACGTTGGTGTCGTGTAGCGCAAATAGATAGCAGCTAAGCCCATACAAATGATGGTTGATAAGATAAACCAATACCAATTAAGGATTATTGTACGAATAATTAGCTGAAAATTTATAGATGATTTTTCAGCCTTTTCCTGTCCGTAATCCTTGTCTACATTCTTATTTTCTTCCATTATAAAATCGTGTAATCCTATTGATTCTTTTCGTTTGCAAGTCTTAAAAGGTATTGTCCGTATTCGTTTTTCTTCATTGACTCTGCATTCTCTTTTAATTGTTCTGTTGTTATCCAGCCTTTTTTGTAGGCTATTTCTTCAAGGCAAGCAATCTTTAAACCTTGTCTTTTTTCGATACATTCAATGAATGTACTTGCTTCGTATAAGCTATTGTGTGTACCCGTATCTAACCATGCGAATCCGCGTTGCAATGTTTGTACCATCAATTCCTTTTGACTTAGATAAACTTGATTAACGGTTGTTATTTCAAGTTCGCCACGTTCAGAAGGTTTAATGTTCTTGGCTATTTCGACAACACTATTTGGATAGAAGTACAAACCTATGACTGCGTAATTACTTTTTGGACTCTTTGGTTTTTCTTCGATGCTTAAACAATTACCCGATTTGTCAAATTCTGCTACTCCATAGCGTTCTGGGTCATTCACAAAATAGCCGAAGACGGTAGCTTTTCCTTGTTCTTCAGCTGTTTTAACGCTTTCGTTAAGCAATCCAGTGAAGCCTGCTCCGTAAAAGATATTATCGCCGAGTACTAAACAAACGGAATCGTTTCCAATGAATTTTTCGCCTATAATAAATGCTTGTGCAAGTCCATCTGGAGAAGGTTGTTCTGCATATTCAAACTTAACACCGAGTTCATGTCCGTCTCCAAGAAGACGTTTGAAACCTGGCAAGTCGTATGGAGTAGATATAATCAAGATTTCCTTAATTCCTGCAAGCATAAGAACGGAAATAGGATAATAAATCATTGGTTTATCATATATCGGTATCAGTTGTTTACTTATACCCTTTGTTATCGGATAGAGGCGTGTGCCTGAGCCTCCTGCAAGAACAATACCTTTCATTTTTCTTTGATTTTGGTTCTATTGTGATAAGATTTTCCCAGTAAGAATGAGTATTTACGCAAGAAAATAGACTTATTGTAGATATGAAATCTTAATAGTAAGCTTACTTTTATGGTCTATTTCTCATTCCATTCCGAGTTATTTTGTTTTATGTTCGCAAAGGTAATCAATTAAATTGGAATTTAACGCATATTGTATAAAAAATATTTTTATTATTACAAAACTTATCGTATGGGTCGAAAAAGTTTGCTAAAATTCAACTTGTCTACCGAAAAAGTTTCGATAAGTTTTGGTTTTATCTGACGAAATGTAATGTTTCACGGTCAATCAAAATAGAACTAAAATCCATATCTATTGTTTCAAAAAGCAAAACAATAGGTTTTGAACTTCAAAATAGGCTCTTTTTTATTGCAAAACAATAGGTATCGTTTTTTCATAGCATTTCATATAACTTAAAAATAATGTTTCACGGTGTTGGATTTAAGTCGTTTTTATTTATTTTTCACCCCCTCACACACAGCGATGAGCAAAAAATATCAACATCTTTCACTTTATGTTATTTTATTTTCTTAACTTTGCACTTCAAAAGATGTTCGTTCTTTTTGTTAACAAATTTATAACGATTAATAATGGGAATATTTTCAAAAATATTTAAAGGAAATACCGAAGGACAAGAAAAGGTCGGCGGAATGAATGACTATATGACTTTAGTTCGTGTTTACTTCCAAGCGGCTTTGGCAGAAAAGTTAGGTATAACGAGTTTAGCAATGTTACCCGACTTGCGCACTTATAAACAAACTTTCCATGTGCCTACTGTTAATAACAAATTAGGAGTAGGAGAGAAAAGTAGTGTCCGCAAAACAATGAGAAGTTTATATGGTACTGATGATAATTTCTTCAAAGAAATAGATGCAAGTATTAAGAAAAATTGTAAGAAAATACAAGATGCTCAGAGCTATCTTTTCCAATTTCAGGCTTACACGCAAGACCTTATGATGCTCATCGGAAACCTTATGAAGTATAAATTACGTTTGCCAGGTTTTTTCAAAAAGATGATTTACACTTTGACAGAAAAGACCATCAACGATATTTATGATAAAAATGACTTCACAGACCCGGGCATAATCAAGACCGTTATGTCGGTAAGAAAACTCTCACAACGTTTGGGATTCTCTCGTAAATGGGCAACAGATTTCGTTTATCAAGTCGTGCTTTTAGCCAAAAAAGAGCCGAAACAACAGGACGAAGAAGCATCAAAAAAATAGCAAAACTCAACATTACGGAAAGAAATAATCGGTAGAAAATTTTGTTAAATTAAAACTTTAATGTAAATTTGTAGCCAAAATGATTATATAAATGGATGCGAATGAGAAGACACTAAACACGTTTGCGACTCGTGTACGCCAAATGATTCTTCAATACGAAGAACTAAAAGGCGAAAACAGCGAGTTGTATGATTTGGTGGATCAGCGTGAAAAGGAAATAGAAACCTTGAAAGCACAGTTGAGACAGGCGCAAAGTGATTATAACTCATTGAAAATGGCTAAGATGATAACGATTTCTGATGGCGATATGGAAAGCGCACAAAAGAGAATATCGAAACTTATCCGTGACGTAAACAAGTGTATCACACTTATTAGTGGTAAATAACTTGAATATCAATGGCTGACGTAAAATTGCAAATAAAGCTGCATGTATATGATACAGAACTCTCCGTAAACGTTCCACGCAACGACGAAGAGTATTATCGTTCTGCGGCAAAACTCATTACAGATACTGTAAACAAGTATGCTCAAATCTTTAAAACAAAAAAAAGCGATAAAGACATTCTGTATATGGCAATGTTGGAAATAGCTTTAAAATATAAAAAAGATGGAGTGCGCAATGATACTGCACCATACATAGATATTCTTGGAAAATTAACCGCTGAAATAGAAGATACATTAAAGAAGTAACCAAGAATAATAAACATACAATTTTAAATGACGATTACATCAATTATAATAGCTTTTGCATGCCTAATAGTTGGCTTTGCAGCAGGCTATGCAGTTTTCCGTTACCTTATTACAGGAATATATAAGGACACTATCACAAAAGCAGAGAAAGAAGCAGAAGTTTTAAAAGAGAAAAAGCTATTAGAAGTAAAGGAAAAGTTCCTCAATAAGAAAAGTGAACTTGAAAAAGAAGTACAGCAACGCAACCAAAAAATTCAGCAAAACGAGAATCGTTTGAAGCAAAAAGAAACCACTCTTGTACAGCGTCAAGACGATTTAAATCGTCGTAAACAAGAAGTTGAACAACAATTGCAGCGTGTAGAGAACGATAAAAAACTCTTAGCACTCAAGGAACAAGAGTTGGAAAAACAAAAAGGTTTGGAGCGAGCTAAGTTGGAAGAACTCTCAGGATTAAGTGCTGAAGAAGCAAAAGCACGCCTTGTTGAGAGCTTAAAGGACCAAGCAAAACTTGATGCAGCTTCTTATATCAATGAAATTGTTGATGAAGCAAAATTAAATGCTAATCAACAAGCAAAAAAGATAGTGATACAAACTATCCAACGTGTTGCTACTGAAACAGCTATTGAGAACTCTGTCAGTGTTTTCCACATTGATAGCGATGAAGTTAAGGGACGTATTATTGGTCGTGAAGGTCGCAATATCCGTGCATTGGAAGCAGCAACAGGCGTAGAAATCGTTGTTGATGATACACCTGAAGCTATCGTTATTTCTGCGTTCGACCCTGTTCGTCGTGAAATTTGTCGCTTGGCACTCCATCAATTGGTATCCGATGGTCGTATTCACCCAGCTCGTATTGAAGAGGTTGTTGCCAAAGTGAAAAAGCAATTGGAGAACGAAATCATCGAAACGGGCAAGCGTACAGCTATCGATTTGGGTATTCATGGTTTGCACCCAGAGTTAATTCGTATTGTAGGTAAGATGAAATACCGTTCATCATACGGACAAAACTTGTTGCAGCACGCTCGCGAAACAGCCAATCTTTGTGGAATTATGGCAAGCGAACTTGGCTTGAACCCTAAAAAAGCTAAACGTGCTGGTTTGTTACACGATATTGGTAAGGTGCCAGACGAGGAAACAGAACTTCCACATGCTTTATATGGTGGTCGTATAGCTGAGAAATTTAAGGAAAAACCAGAGGTTTGTAACGCTATTGCATCACACCATGATGAAGTAGAAATGACTAGTCTTATTGCACCAATCGTACAAGTTTGTGACGCAATTTCAGGCGCTCGCCCTGGTGCTCGCCGTGAAATTGTTGAGGCTTATATCAAACGCTTGAACGATTTGGAAGCAATCGCAATGAGTTATCCTGGAGTTACCAAGACTTACGCTATTCAAGCAGGTCGCGAACTTCGTGTCATTGTCGGTGCAGACAAGATGGACGATGCAGAAAGCGAAAAGTTAAGCAGCGAAATAGCTGAGAAAATTCAAAACGAAATGACTTATCCTGGGCAAGTTAAAATTACAGTTATTCGCGAAACACGTAGCGTTTCCTACGCTAAATAATAAAGATTTTCGAAGGTTTATAGGGTAGTTGCTCTGGTGGGTGCTACCCTTTTTTGTTTTAAACATAATGTTTTGATGTTATTTTCGCAATATCTTTTGCAATGAAACATAAACAAAAATATTACTTTTTCATTGTTTATAGCGATTTTTTATATTTAAGATAGTAATTTTCAACTATTTATTCGTATTTTTGCAAACTATAAAATAAAAGAGTATTATACAAAAAGATGCTTTATATCTTTGTTTTACAAAGTTTTTTGCTCATAAATTGTATTCAAATCTAATAAAAAAAGGTATACAATACCTACTTTTAGTGATTGTACAATTGTGAAAAAATGCTTTATTTTGTAAGAACATTCATAAAATGCGAACTAAATGAAAAATCATAAAATGTACGAAGCTGATGACAAGATGATTAATCTTATCAGCGATAATTACAACCTATTACAAGCTTTTGGAAGTTTTGGAATTAATTTGGGCTTTGGCGACAAGACCGTACGTGAGGTATGTGAAAGTCAAGATGTTGATACTTACACTTTTTTGACCGTCGTAAATTTTACAATGAATGGATATAAAGAGTTTGACAATGCTGACCGACTCTCTATTTCAACCTTAGTTCAATATTTAAAGGCAAGCCATACTTATTATTTAGATTTCCAGTTACCTTTCATTCGTAAGAAACTTGTTGATGCATTGGACGAAAGCGACAATCTTGCAAGGCTTATTTTGAAACTCTATGATGAATATGCTCACGATATTCGCAATCACATGAAATACGAGGAAAAGAATGTTTTCCCATACGTTGATACCCTTCTTTCAGGTCAAAATAATGACAATTACGATATAGAAACGTTCTCAAAACATCATAAACAAACCGATGTTAAGTTGAGAGAATTGAAGAATATTATCATAAAATACCTCCCTTCTGACGCTCACCACAATAGTCAATTAACGGCAGCCCTTTATGATATTTATAATTGTGAAGATTGGTTAGACCAACATGCCAATGTTGAGGACGAAATCTTTATTCCTGCTATTCGTCATTTAGAGGCAAAAACCAAACAAAATGATGTAACGGTGAAGATTTCTAGTATGCTAAATCGAAAGAGTGATACAGGTGATACGCTTAGTGACCGTGAAAAAGATGTTATTATCAGTGTGGTTCAAGGCATGACCAATAAGGAAATAGCCAATCATCTTTGTATTTCTACCAATACAGTTATTACCCACCGTCGTAACATAGCACGCAAATTGCAAATTCATTCACCAGCAGGCTTAACGATATACGCTATCGTCAATAACTTAGTGGATATTAGTACGGTAATTTTATAAGCTGCTTTTCTTGTAAAGCAGACCATCTTTTCAAACATTAAATAGAAAACATTTTTATGGATTTTCCCAAAATGATGAACGGACGACCTCGTATTGCGGTAGTAGACCCCAATACTTTAGCTGTTCTTGGTTTAAAAAATATACTTCAAAACATTATGCCTATCATCGATGTTGATACTTTTTCAACTTTCGATGAGTTCACTGATGCCAATCCAGACTCGTTCTTTCATTATTTTGCAGCGCAAACCATTGTTTTAGAAAACCTTTCTTTTTTCACTGCATGCCGCCAAAAAGCGATAGTTTTATCGGTATCTAACGACCCCAATGCGCAACTTTCAGGATTCCATACTATTTGTATTAATGGTAGCGAGGAAGAACTGGTGCGAAGTTTGCTTATGATTGAGCAACACGGACATGCTGGTGGAAAGAATTTACCAGAGATGCCCCAAGTTTTAAAGAACAAAATCTTGAGCAATAGAGAGATAGAAGTACTCTCATTGGTGGTTCAAGGTTACATTAATAAGGAGATTGCCTCTAAACTTTGCATTAGTTTAACAACGGTAATCACGCATCGCAAGAATATTATGGACAAACTTGGCATGAAGAGTGTGTCTGCTTTAACCATTTATGCAGTGATGCATGGGTATGTAGACATCAACAAAATTTAGCCAAACATTAAAGGAAAGGCGAAATAAGGTGTCCTATCCAACCTTTAAATTTATCCCATGGTGTACGCCATTGGTTCCATTTTTCTTCGGTAAGTTTAAAACTATGTTGCTTTTGGTTCTCAAACAAAGTATCCAATTCCTTGGTTGTTTCTTTGTCAATGATGACTGCGTTCAGTTCTCTGTCCCATCTTAAACTGCGTGCGTTAAGATTTGCTGACCCCACTGTGCAGAATTTTCCGTCTACAAGAATAATTTTTGTATGATGAAAGCCTGGCTCAAATAACCAAATAGTACAACCTTCTTTCATTAATTTGTGGGCATTGTAAAACCCGCAATCGGGTGTTAGCGGAATATCGCTCTTAACACTCAGCATTATTTCTACTTTCACACCCCTATGAACGGCATCTTTTAAAGCCTTTTTCAGCCTTTTGCTCAATGTAAAATAGGGGTTTATCAGTTTGATACTATCCTTTGCGTCGTTGATAGCATTGATGTAAAATTCACGAATAATTTCGTTTGAAATGAGCGGTTCACGATTAATTATGCCAACAACCTTACTACCTGCTGTGCTTGTTGTGTCTGTTTTCAAGCCTTTTAAGTAGTCAGGAGTCGTGTAGCCACGATAATATTTTGCGCCATGAACATCTTTTCCCGATACTCTTTTCCACATTTTCAAGAATACTTTTTGTAAGGTATTTACCTCAGTACCCTCTATTCTGCAATGCAAATCGTGCCATTCGCCCACTACTGGCGTGCCTTTTATGTAATAATCGGCAACATTCATGCCCCCCGTATAGGCTATTTTCCCATCGATAATGACAATCTTTCTGTGGTCGCGATTGAATACATCGTGTATCCAAGGAAATTCAACGGGCTTAAATTCGTAGATTTCTATGCCTTGATTGCGAATTGCTTTCAAGTGTTTTTTGCGCATTGGGCGATTGTTACTTGCATTCCCGAAACCGTCAAAGATAGCTCTAACTTCAACTCCTTCGGCTGCTTTCTTTGCCAAACGCTTTATGAGTTCATCGTTTATGGAGTCGTTTCTAAAGTTAAAGTATTCCATGTGAATACTTTCTTTCGCCTTTTCAATGGCAAGAAACAAGTCGTCAAATTTTTCTTGTCCAGAGGTTAGTAGCGTAATACTATTATCGTTGCTAAATGTAATCCCCTTTGCTTTTAATTGTTTCATTATCAACGAGTCGGAACTTGTTGATAACTCATCTTTATTTTCTTTAGCCACGCTTGGCTTTATGGCTTGCATTGGTATTGCAAACCCTATGAATAAAAACGTTAGTATCACCCAGTTTTGTTTAATCTTCCTCACTTATGAATCTTCTAAATGCTGTTTTTGCGCTTTTAAGTATTTTAAATCATGCAACTATAATGGTCTACAACACCCAATAACTTGCCGTTTTCGTTGCAAACCAATACGGTATGTATTTTGTTTTGTTGCATAATACGCTGAATTTCAGCTATCTTTGTGTTTGGTAAAACCTTCTTTGGTTGTCGTGTCATAATATCTTCCACCGTGTGGTCGAAGAATTTTGCTTGCCATTTTTCCATGGCTCTACGAATATCTCCATCGGTAATCAGTCCGATAACCTTATCGTTTTCTATTGAAACACCCAATCCTAATTTTCCATTACTTACATGAATAATCGCTTCGCCCAAGTGCATATCTTTTGGAATAATAGGCATATCCTCCGACCGCATAACGTCTTGTGCAGTAGTAAGCAATCGCTTTCCGAGTTCGCCACCTGGGTGGAATTGAGCAAAATCAGTAGGTCTGAACTTTCTTTTCTCCATTAATGCCACTGCCAAAGCGTCTCCCATGACCAAAGCAGCTGTTGTTGAGCTGGTTGGAGCTAAGTTGAGCGGACACGCTTCCTTCTCTACCCACACTTTTATGTGTGCTGTTGCATATTTTGCCAATAGCGATTCTGGGTGTGCGCTCATGCCTATAATTGGAATATTCATGTGAAGAACCATTGGAATAAAGCGCAAAAGTTCGTCTGTTTGCCCTGAATTAGAGAGTGCCAATACCACATCGTCTTTTGTCATAGCACCTAAATCGCCATGAAACACATCTAACGGGTTGGCAAAAAAGGCTGGAGTGCCTGTAGATGAAAGGGTTGCAGCAATTTTAGCACCAATATTTCCACTCTTGCCAACGCCTGTAACAATAACTTTTCCTTTGCAATGATACATTAATTCGACAGCTTTGTCGAAGTTTTCATCTAACTGGTCGATTAAAGCCAACGTTGCATTGGCTTCATCTTGAATACATTGTATGGCGTACTCTCTTATACTTTTCATGATTTTCTTTCAGGTATTTTTATTCTAATTGTCCTATTAGATTATCTAATTTGTCTAATTCCAACATATTGGCAGCATCGCTCAGTCCCATATCTGGGTTAGGGTGTACTTCTAAGAAATAGCCATTTGCACCAAAAGCCTTTGCTGCCAATGCCATTGAAGGCACAAACTTGCGGTCGCCCACCGTCTTACCCTCGCCTGCGCTTGGACGTTGAACGCTGTGCGTGCAGTCCATAATGACCGTTTGGCTAAACTCTTGCATATCAGGGATATTTCTAAAGTCTACCACCAAATTGTTATAACCAAAGCTATTGCCACGTTCCGTAAGCCAAACTTCCTTTGCCCCACTTTCCAAACACTTCTCTACGGGGTAGCGCATATCACGTCCGCTAAGGAATTGGGCTTTCTTTATGTTCACAATTTTGCCCGTTTTTGCCGCTGCTACCAATAAATCGGTTTGGCGACAAAGGAATGCTGGGATTTGAATAACGTCTACAACCTTGCTAACCTCTTCTGCTTGCCCACTCTCATGAATATCAGTGAGTAAGCGCAAGTGATAGTTTTCTTTGATATTTTGCAACATTTCAAGTCCTTTTTCCATGCCTGGACCACGAAAAGACTTTAAACTTGTGCGATTAGCCTTGTCGAAACTGGCTTTAAAAATGATGTCAATGCCATATTTCTCGTTCAGTCTAACCAATTCTTCGGCTACTGTGTTGAGCAATTCTTGACTCTCAATGACGCATGGACCTGCTATGTAGACGTTTTTATTGTTCATTTTTTGTATTTCAAAAATAGAATTTCTTCTGAATTTAGCCTTATTTTGGGAGGAAAGGCTTCCGAGTGTAACTATATTAGGGTGCAAAGGTAAATATAATAAGGTGAAATTACAAACAAAATCTATTTCTTTTTGTAATCACAACGTGTCATAACCTCTCTAACATCTTGTGATATTCATCATAGGTGACGCTACTATTCATCAGCACCTTACTACCTTTCTATCGGAAATAATAAAGTTTGTAAATTGTTTGTACGCTTCAAACTTGCCGTCAAAGTAACATAACAAAGTGGAGGCTATTATGAATTCCACTTAAATTTAGTCTATTTCTTTCAAATGTTTGGTTATAGTTTTGCTTTATAAATATTCAATTTTGGTTGTTTCGTGATTTCTCTTTTTATAATAAAAACTATTGTGTTTTAATTTATTGGTATTCAGATAATTATAGTTATAATATTAACACCTTAAAAAAGACCTATTGTTTTACACTTCAAAATAGGTCGTTTTGAATACAAAAACAGCCTATATTTAATTTTATAATAGCAGCCTTTGTTCTTTTTAATGTGCAATTTATACTTGTTTTAACATTAAATATACGTTTTAAAGAATAATCTTTCCTTTTCTTCCGATGCGCTATTTCGTTGGTCAGAAATAATTTAACGAGAGGGTAAACGCAAGGGTTCACAATAATTTTTGTATTTTTGCAAACAAAAAGCACAATATGATACTGATAGCCGATAGTGGAAGTACAAAGACAGATTGGGTGATAGCAGATTTAAAGTCTGACACAAAAGCTGTTATAACAACACAAGGAATTAATCCTTTTCATCAGACCGATGAGGAAATCAATTCAATTTTGGTAAGCGAATTGCTGCCTAAATTGGAAGAAAACTGTTTGTTTGAAGGTGCTGAAACCATAGCGCAAGTACATTTCTATGGTGCTGGTTGCGTGGAAAGTGTGCAACCGAAAATAAAAAATTGCCTGTCGTTTATTTTTAATAGTGCTGAAGTATCGGTCAATGGCGACCTCTTGGCAGCTGCACGCGCCTTGTGTGGTAAGGAGAAAGGCATTGCTTGTATCTTGGGAACAGGTTCAAATAGTTGTTATTATGACGGCAAAAATATCGTGAAAAATGTTCCACCATTGGGCTATATACTTGGCGATGAAGGGAGTGGGGCAGCGTTAGGGAAACTTTTTATGAATGGAATCTTTAAAGAAAGTTTGCCTATTGAAATTCAGAAACAATATTTAGAAGAAGAGAAAATAAGCTATAAGGACATCATAGAAAAAGTTTATAGAAAGCCATTGGCTAATAGATTCTTGGCTTCTACCTCTAAATTTATTTTCCGTCATATAGAAACGCCAGAATTACAAGCATTGGTGCGTGAGAATTTTGATTTGTTCTTTGAAAAAAATATCACGCATTATAATGAATTTGGTATAAAGAAAGTGAGTGCTGTTGGCAGCATTGCCTTCCACTTTAAAGATTATTTCATAGCGTCAGCCCATAAGTATGGTTATGAAGTTGAGCATGTTGAGAAGTCGCCTATCATGCGAATGTTGGATTATCATCGCAGTTTTTAGTTTTATTCTGCACCATAAAAGATTCTAACGAAGTCATAATTTTATTCTACGCCATAATACATTCGGAATCATTCGCCATGCTGCTGTGATAATGCGCCATTTCCAATCGATAACAATGATGTGCTTTTGGGAATAGATAGCTTTGATAATCTTTTTTGCTACCTCTTTCGGATTCATCAGCAACGGAAAATGTGTTCCGCTCAACAACTCTGTGTCCACAAATCCTGGGCGAATATCAGTAAAATGAATATTCAACTTGCGTGAATTAGCCAATTGTTCTAACGCTTGAATATAAGTATTTTGCAATGCTTTTGAGGCAGAATAGGCTGGGGCTGGGGCTAATCCCTTCGTTCCTGCTATGGAAGAAATATGCGCAATGTGTCCTCCGCCCTTCTTTTCAAAGTATCGGAAAGCAGTACCTATCATCTTTGTAAAAGCCAAAGCGTTTGTTTCCATTGTGCGCAATTCCTTTTCCTCCTCAAGATTTTTATTTTGCCAACCTATTCCAGCTGCGTAAAACAATAGGTCTACGCCTCCTAAAGCGGTGATTAACGCATTGAAATCGGCTGTTGCCGTGTCGCTGCAAACATCAATTTTTCTTGCAAAAACCCTTTCAGGTGCCATAGAACGCAATGATTCTAAGCGTTCCATTCGGCGTGCAGCCACTCCAATGTACCACCCGTCTTGCAACAATAACTTTGCTACTTCATAGCCAATTCCTGACGATGCACCTATTATAATACAGCGTTTCGATGTTTTTTCTTTCATGATATAAAAGTAAGAAAATTATTAGAAACACGATGAAGTTGGTTGTTAAACTTTGTAGAAACCATAATTATTTCACAAAATTCTCAAAATATAAGTAAAAAGGCAATCGTTGAAAACCGATTATCATTCCGTTTTTGTAACCTTGAGTTTGCAAAAAGCGACATTTTTTGAATTTTCCTTGCAACTTTAATATTTTATTTTGTATCTTTGCAAGCGTTTTAAAACAAGCAGTACTTTGAGAAATAATATTATTATAGCTATATAAAAATTTTATGTATTTTACACTTTTTATCACCGTCTTTATAACGGCAGCCTTTTTGGTTGTAGCGGCATACGTTACTGCTAAATTATTAGGCCCCCGTTCTTACAATCCGACAAAAGGCGAGCCATACGAGTGTGGTATCCCAACTTACGGAACCTCTTGGTTACCAATGCACGTTGGTTACTACTTGTTTGCTATCCTTTTCTTGATGTTCGACGTTGAAACCGTGTTCCTCTACCCTTGGGCGGTAGTGGTAAACACCTACGGTACATTGGCGTTGGCAACAATTGGATTCTTTATGTTGGTGTTAGTTTTTGGCTTGGCATACGCTTGGCGGAAAGGAGCACTTGAATGGAAATAAGAAAACCAAAAATCAAGGCTATGCCTTATAATGAGTGGAAAGATAATGATACACTCGAGCAAATGGCAAACGACCTTAACGATGGCGGTACAAACCTCGTTTTGGGTAATCTTGACCAATTGATAAATTGGGGACGTAGTAACTCGCTTTGGTCATTGACCTTTGCTACATCATGTTGTGGTATTGAGTTTATGGCAGTAGGTTGCGCACGTTACGATTTCTCACGTTTCGGTTTTGAGGTAACGCGTAACTCGCCACGTCAGGCTGACTTGATTATGTGTGCTGGTACGATTACCAACAAAATGGCACCAGCTTTGAAACGTTTGTACGACCAAATGGCAGAACCTAAATATGTCATTGCCGTTGGCGGTTGTGCTATTTCGGGAGGTCCATTTAAGGATAGCTACCATGTCATGCGTGGTATCGACGAAATTATTCCTGTTGATGTTTACATTCCAGGGTGTCCTCCACGTCCAGAAGCTATCATATATGGTATGATGCAATTGCAACGCAAAGTGAAAATTGAAAAATTCTTTGGTGGAGCTAACCATAAGCAAACGGAAGCAGAAAGCGAATTTGGAAAGAGTAACTCGGCACTTATCTTTGAAGAGAAACTCGGTATTGCTGCTGAAGAAATCAAAGAAAAGCGTGAAGCAGCATGGGCAGAAAGCAAGAAGCCAGCTCCAAAGCCAGTTAGACCAGTTGCGGCAGCTAAACCAGCAGCAGCTCCGAAGAAAGAAACAATAGTTGTAGACAAGCCTGTAACAAAAGAAGAAGTAGAGAAGTTGGGCAAAGAGTTGGACAAACTCAATGAGCAAACGCAACAATCTACAGAAAATGCAGCTAATAATAAATAATAAGGTACGGAAAAATGAAATTAGAAAACAAAGAATTTGGTTTTGAGCATTTTGCCAACGAAATGGCAAAGCTTAGAAAAGGACAGCATTTCGACTACCTTGTTACAATTGTTGGCGAGGATTTTGGCAAAGAAGAAGGTCTTGGTTGTATTTACATACTCGAAAATACAGAAACGCACGCCCGTTGTTCAGTGAAACAAATGGCAAAGCAAGTGGGCGATGAATATGTTATCCCTTCTGTATTCAAACTTTGGGCTGATGCTGATTTGTTAGAGCGTGAGGTTTACGATTTCTACGGAATTAAATTCCTCGGACACCCTGATATGCGTCGTCTTTATTTAAGAAACGACTTTGTGGGCTATCCACTTCGCAAGGATTACGACATGGATCCAGCGAAGAATATGTACACAACAGAGGACGACATTGAGGTGGATACAACCACAGAATGGAATTTAGATTCTGATGGTAAGTTGGTTTCAACCACTCATAAACTCTTTACAGATGACGAGTTTGTGGTAAACATTGGCCCTCAACACCCTTCTACTCACGGTGTATTGCGCTTGCAAACCATCTTGGACGGTGAAAAAGTAAAACGTATTTACCCACACTTAGGCTATATTCATCGTGGAATAGAAAAGATGTGTGAATCTTACACCTATCCACAAACGTTGGCACTTACCGACCGTATGAACTATTTGTCTGCGATGATGCACCGCCACGCGTTGGTAGGCGTTATTGAAGAGGCAATGGGCATAGAATTGACCGACCGCATTCAATACATTCGTACCATAATGGACGAATTGCAACGTATTGATAATCACTTGCTTTATACTTCATGTTGTGCGCAAGACTTGGGTGCGCTTACGGGTATGCTTTATGGTATGCGCGACCGCGAACACGTTTTGAACGTAATGGAAGAAACAACAGGTGGTCGTTTGATTCAAAACTATTATAGAATAGGTGGTTTACAAGACGATATTGACCCTAACTTTGTTGCAAATACAAAGGCATTGTGTAAATATCTTCGTCCAATGATACAAGAATATCTTGACGTCTTTGGCGATAATATTATCACTCACCAACGTTTTGAAAACATCGGTACGATGAATCAAGAGGATTGTATCAGCTATGCTGTAACAGGTCCTGCTGGTCGTGCAAGTGGTTGGAGAAACGATGTTCGTAAATATCACCCATACGCTGTATATAATAAGGTGAACTTTGAAGAAGTTGTGATGAGCAACGGCGATTCAATGGATAGATATTATTGCCATATTAAGGAAATGTATCAAAGTCTTGACATTATCGAGCAATTGATTGATAATATTCCTGAAGGCGATTTCTATATCAAACAAAAGCCAATCATCAAAGTTCCAGAAGGACAATGGTATTTCTCTGTTGAAGGCGCAAGCGGTGAATTTGGTGCTTATCTCGATTCACGTGGGGATAAGAGTCCTTATCGCTTGAAGTTCCGTCCTATGGGATTGACTTTGGTAGGTGCTATGGATAAGATGTTGAAAGGTCAAAAGATTGCCGACTTGGTAACAACAGGTGCTGCACTCGACTTTGTAATTCCAGACATCGACCGTTAAGTGAGTTATGATTTTAGTAATGAATTAAGAAATTTATCAAATACATGTTCGATTTTAGTATTGTAACAAGATGGTTCGACGAGCTTCTAAGGGTAACCTTGGGACTTGGTGATTTCGCAACCATTCTTATCGAGTGTGTGATAGTTGGCTTGGCTATTATTGTTGGCTATGCCGTTCTTGCTATCATACTCATTTTTATGGAACGTAAGGTTTGTGCTTATTTCCAATGCCGTATCGGCCCTGTTCGTGTGGGTTGGTGGGGTACGTTACAAGTATTTGCCGACGTTTTAAAGATGTTGATAAAGGAAATTTTCACAGTAGATAAAGCCGATAAATTGCTTTACTATCTTGCACCTTTCCTTGTTATCGCTGCCTCAATCGGTACTTTCTCGTTCCTTCCATGGAACAAGGGTGCTGCCGTATTGGATTTTAATGTAGGTATTTTCCTTGTAACCGCTATTAGTTCTATTGGTGTTCTTGGAATCTTTATTGCTGGTTGGGCAAGTAACAATAAGTACTCTGTGCTTTCTGCGATGCGTGCTGCCGTGCAAATGATTTCTTATGAACTCTCATTGGGAATTTGTTTGATTTCAGCAGTTATCCTTACAGGTACAATGCAGATTTCAGGAATTGTAGAAGCACAAACAGGTCCTTGGCAATGGTTAATTTTCCAAGGTCATATTCCTGCAATTCTTGCATTCTTGGTATTCTGTATTGCTGGTAATGCTGAAGCTAACCGTGGTCCTTTCGACTTGGCTGAGGCTGAAAGCGAATTGACAGCAGGTTATCACACTGAATATAGTGGTATGGGTTTCGGTTTCTATTATTTGGCTGAATACCTTAATCTCTTTGTTATCTCTGGTCTTGCAACAGCTATCTTCCTTGGTGGTTGGGCACCTATTAATATAGGTATTGAAGGATTCGACGCTTTGATGGATATGATTCCAGGCATCGTTTGGTTCCTTGGTAAGGCCTTTGTAGTAGTATTCCTTCTCATGTGGATTCGTTGGACATTCCCACGTCTCCGTGTAGACCAAATCTTGAAACTCGAATGGAAATATTTGATGCCATTGAGTCTTATCATTTTGGTACTTATGACAGTTTGTGTAGCGTTCGGTTGGACATTTACTGCTGCATAATTAGGAAATATAGGATTTAAGAAATTATAATTCTAATGGAAAATAAAGAATCATATTTCGGTGAAATAGGAAATGCTTTTAAGACATTGGCTACTGGTTTGAAAACAACCATGAAGGAATACTTCACACCAAAGTCTACAGAGCAGTATCCTGAAAACCGTAAAACAACGCTGCACGTTGCTGAGCGTCATCGTGGGCGCTTGGTATTTAAACGTGATGAAAGCGAAAATTATAAATGCGTTGCTTGCTTGATGTGCGAAAAAGCTTGCCCTAATGGCACTATTCGTATTAAAAGCGAAATGCGTGAAAACCCAGAAACTGGTAAGAAGAAGCGCGTGCTTTTGGATTATCAATATGATATGGGTGATTGTATGTTCTGCCAACTTTGTGTAAACGCTTGTAACTTTGATGCAATTAAGTTTACCAACGATTTTGAAAATGCTGTTTTCGACCGTTCAAAACTTGTACTACATCTTAATGAAGAGGTTTATCAAGGTGGTTCTTTGCCAAATATTATTGATGGTGGAGCAGATTGGGAAGTTGGAAAGTTTAACACTAAAACCAAATAAGGAGATATAATATGGCAAAATTAATAATATTTGCGATTTTGGCAGTAGTGATACTCGGTTCAGCAGTATTCTGCGTATCAACAAAACGTATTATGCGTGCAGCAACAGCCTTGTTGTTTGTACTTTTTGGCGTAGCAGGACTTTATTTCTTGCTTGATTATACATTCCTTGGAGCTGCCCAAATTAGTATTTATGCTGGTGGTATCACGGTCATGTATATTTTCGCTATTCAATTGGTTAGTAAAAGAACTTTGCAAGGTCTTTCTGAAAGATGGCTTGGCAAGCGTACCCTTTTGGCTGGTATTATCGCCTTAATTGGTGCTGGAACCGTATTGGGTGTGTTTGTGAAGAATAAGGTTTTTGCAGAGTTAGTTTCAATAAACGCTACAAGTACCGAAGTTCCAATGCAAGTAATTGGTAAGAATTTAATGAGTGCAGATAAGTATGGTTATGTTTTACCATTCGAGTTTATCTCTGTATTCTTGTTGGCTTGTATCATTGGTGGTTTGGTTATTTTGAATAATCGTAATAAAGAGGAGGTAGAAAAATGATACCAGTAGAATATTTTTTCGTCCTTAGTGGATTGTTATTTTTTATTGGAGTCTTTGGCTTTGTAACTCGTCGCAATCTTGTTGCAATGCTTATCTCCGTAGAGTTAGTTCTTAATAGCGTAGACCTTAACTTTGCTGCATTCAATCGTTTGCTCTACCCAGAAGGTTACGAAGGCATGTTCTTCACCATCTTTTCTATCGGTGTGAGCGCAGCTGAATCAGCAGTTGCTTTGGCTATTATTATAAATGTTTACCGACATCTCCACAGCGACCAGGTGAACAGTATTGAAAATATGAAATTATAAAAAAGCTATGTTTGATTACGCATTTTTAATACTTCTTCTACCATTCCTGAGCGCACTCGTTTTAGGATTGGCTGGTATGAAGATGCCGAAACCTGTAGCAGGTATCATCGGTACATGTATGTTGGGCGTGCTCTTTGCATTAAGCTTTACACTGCTTATCATTATTTCTTTTACACTGGCGAATATACTGCCATGGGGCAGACATTCAACGTTGTAGACGGTAGATTGTCAAGCGGTGTTTACCCAACAGTAACAGTCTTCAACATTACTTGGTTGAAGTTCTCAGAGTTTTTGACTTTTAATATTGGTTTCAGATTGAGCCCAATCAGTGTAATGATGCTTGTTGTTATTACCACTGTAAGTTTCATGGTTCATATCTATTCGTTCGGTTACATGGCTGAACGTGATAAGGATTATAAGTTTGAAGAATACGAACATGGTTTCCAACGCTTCTATGCTTATCTTTCTTTGTTTACCATGTCTATGTTAGGTCTTGTTGTTGCAACAAACGTTTTCCAAATGTATCTCTTTTGGGAGTTGGTGGGTGTTTGTTCTTATTTGCTCATTGGATTCTATTATCCAAAGCATACTGCAGTTCACGCAAGTAAGAAGGCGTTTATTGTTACACGCTTTGCCGACTTGTTCTTCCTCATTGGTATTTTGTTCTTCAGCTTCTATGTTGGAACATTCAACTTTGATTTATCTGCCGATGCATCATTAGCTGATAAATTGGCTGGTGTTGCTTCTAATCCAGCTACTGCTTGGGCTATCCCAACCGCATTGTTCTTAATGTTTATTGGTGGTGCTGGTAAGTCAGCAATGTTCCCACTTCACATTTGGTTGCCAGATGCTATGGAGGGGCCAACACCTGTTTCTGCGTTGATTCACGCTGCTACCATGGTTGTTGCTGGTGTATTCCAAGTGGCAAGTATGTTCCCAATCTATATTAAGTTCGGTGCTATTGAACAACTCCATTGGATTGCTTACATTGCAGCGTTTACAGCTTTCTATGCTGCTGCTGTAGCTTGTTGCCAACGTGATATTAAGCGTGGTTTGGCTTTCTCAACAATTTCTCAGATTGCTTATATGCTCGTAGCACTCGGTGTTTGCTATGCTATTGAGAATGAAGAAGGTGGTCTTGGCTATATGGCTTCTATGTTTCACCTCTTTACACACGCTATGTTCAAAGCGTTGTTGTTCCTTTGTTCAGGTGCTATTATTGTTATCATTGGTAGCAACTTTAAGGAATACATGGGCGGCTTGCACAAGTATATGCCAATCACAAATGCTTGCTTCTTAATTGGTTGTATTGCCATAAGTGGCGTTTGGCCATTTGCAGGTTTCTTCTCTAAGGACGAAATTGTAAGTGCTTGTTTCCAATTCTCTCCAGCTTTAGGTTGGTTCATGACTTTGGTTTCAGGTATGACAGCTTTCTATATGTTCCGTTTGTATTACGTTATCTTCTGGGGCAAATCTTATTATGAAGAAGACCCAGAGAACCGTCGTAAACCAAAGGAAGTTCCTTTTGTAATGTGGGGTCCATTAGTATTCCTTGCTATTATCTCAATCTTTGCAGGTTGGATTCCATTTGGACATTTCGTTTCAGCAACAGGTCAGAGTGCTGATATTCATTTGCAACATTTCCACTTCTCAAGTGTAGCTTGGTTTAGCCTTTTAGCAGCTGCTATTGGTATTAGTCTTGCAACTTGGATGTATATGCCTAAGAACAATCCTGCCGCTGATTTGCTTGCTAAGCGTATGCCTGGATTGCATAAGGCTGCTCTCAACAGATTCTATATTGACAATGCTTGGCAGTTCTTTACCCACAAGGTTGTGTTCCGTTTCTTCTCTATTCCTATTGCATGGTTCGACCGTCAAGTTATTGATGGCACGTTCAATTTCCTTGCTTGGGGAACACAAGAAGCAGGCGAGAGCATTCGTCCTTGGCAGAGTGGCGATGTTCGTCATTATGCAATATGGTTCATTACAGGAACTGTGGCTTTAACTTTAGTTTTACTTTGCTTGATATAAAGAAATGAGTTGGATTTTAACGATATTTGTAATAATCCCCGTACTAATGCTTTTTGGTCTTTGGGTAGCCAAGAACGATAATCAAGTACGCGGTGTAATGGTAGCAGGTTCTACAGCTTTGTTGGCTGGTGCTATTTGGCTCACCATTTATTTTGTTCAGCAGCGCGCAGCAGGAAATACTGACACCATGCTGTTGGCTAATTCTATGATGTGGTTCAAACCTTTGAACATTGCCTTTGCAGTAGGTGTCGATGGTATCTCTGTAGTTATGATTTTGCTTTCTGCAATCATCGTCTTTACGGGTACATTTGCCAGCTGGCAACTTGAACCAATGAAGAAAGAATATTTCCTTTGGTTTGTATTGCTCTCTTCTGGTGTGTTCGGTTTCTTTATTTCAACCGATATGTTCACCATGTTTATGTTCTACGAAGTAGCTTTGATTCCTATGTACCTTCTCATTGGTGTATGGGGAACAGGAGCTAAGGAATATTCAGCAATGAAACTTACCCTCATGTTGATGGGAGGTTCAGGTTTGTTGATTTTCGGTTTCCTTGGCATCTACTATTTCAGTGGTGCTTCTACAATGGACGTTATCGAATTGGCAAAAATGCACGCCATGTCTAAGGAGGTTCAAAACATCTTCTTCCCATTCGTGTTTGTCGGTTTCGGTATTCTTGGTGCGTTGTTCCCATTCCATACATGGTCGCCTGACGGTCATGCTTCAGCCCCAACCGCCGTTTCAATGCTCCACGCAGGTGTATTGATGAAGTTGGGAGGTTATGGTTGCTTGCGCATTGCCATGTTCATTATGCCTGACGCTCTTGAAATGTGGGCACCAGTATTCCTCGTGCTTACCACTATTTCAGTTGTTTACGGTGCACTTTCTGCTTGTGTTCAAACCGACTTGAAGTACATTAACGCTTACTCTTCAGTGTCTCACTGTGGTATGGTACTTTTTGCTTTGGTCATGACAACACAAACCGCCATTACAGGTGCTATCCTTCAGATGCTTTCACACGGTTTGATGACAGCCTTATTCTTTGCATGTATCGGTATGATTTACCATCGTGCAGGAACTCGTGATGTTCGTTACCTTGGTGGTTTGATGAAGGTGATTCCTTTTCTCGCTGTGTCATACGTTGTAGCAGGTTTGGCTAACCTTGGTTTACCAGGTTTCTCTGGCTTCGTTGCCGAAATGACCATCTTTGTAGGTTCGTTCGAGAATGCTGGTACTTTCCACCGTGTTTGTACACTCATCGCTTGTACATCAATCGTTGTAACAGCGGTTTATATTCTCCGTGTGGTTGGTAAGATTTTGTTCCAAACCATACCTAACAAGAAATTCTACGAGTTACACGATGCAACTTGGGACGAGCGTTTTGCAATTGCAGGACTTATCTTCTGTGTTGCAGGTCTTGGTCTTGCACCTCTCTTCTTCGAGAATATAATTTTAGATGCTGTTGGTCCTATCTTCGACCACATCATTGCGTATGTTCCAAATTTGGGTAACCTTTAATAAAGTAGCGAAATGAATTATAGTGATTTCTTTAAAATGATTCCAGAGGCAAGTCTTGTTGCCGTTCTGATAATCCTATTCATTGCTGATTTTATTTCAGCAAAGACTGAAGAGCGCAAGTGGTTCAATCCGCTGGCTTGTGTACTGATGCTTGTTAACACTGTTATCTGTTTGCTTCCAATGGAACCACAACAGGCTTTCGGTGGCATGTATGTTACTTCAACAGCAGTAGACGTTATGAAGGCTATCCTTTCTTTGGGTACTTTCATCGTTGTCTTGCAAAGCCGTGTATGGGCAGCAAAGAGCGAAAAAGAAGGCGAGTTTTATATGCTTATCGTTTCAACCCTATTGGGTATGAATATGATGATGAGTGCAGGCAACTTCCTTATGTTCTTCCTTGGCTTGGAAATGGCATCTGTGCCTATGGCTTGCGCTATTGCTTTCGATAAGTATCGTAACAATTCTGCTGAAGCTGCGGCTAAGTTTATCATTACTGCTACTTTCTCAAGTGGTGTAATGCTTTATGGTATCAGCTTTATTTATGCAGCTTTCGGCACAATGTATTTCGACGATATTGCTGCCAATATGCAAGCTACTCCGCTCACTATTATGGGTTTGGTATTCTTCTTTAGTGGTCTTGGTTTCAAAATTTCTTTGGTTCCTTTCCACTTTTGGACAGCCGATACCTATCAAGGTGCGCCAACTACTGTTACTAGTTACTTGAGCGTTATCTCTAAAGGTGCAGCAGCATTCACTTTGTTGAGCATTCTTTTCCATGTATTTGGTGGAATGATACAATATTGGCATGTGTTAATGATGATTGTCATTGCTTTATCAATCACCATTGCTAACCTTTTTGCCGTTCGTCAAAACGAATTAAAGCGTTTCATGGCGTTTAGTTCTATCTCACAAGCAGGCTACATCATGTTGGCAGCTTTGGGCAACGACTGGAACACCTCTATTGCATCGTTGAGCTATTACGTTCTCATTTATGTGGTTGCTAACATGGCTGTGTTCACCATTATTTCTGTGGTTGAACAAAACAACAATGGTAAGACAAACATTTCAGACTACGATGGCTTTTATAAGACCAATCCACGTTTGTCTTTCCTCATGACACTCGCCATGTTCTCTCTTGGTGGTATTCCTCCATTTGCAGGTATGTTCTCTAAATTCTTTGTCTTCATGTCAGGTGTTAAGGGAGCAGATATTACCACAACCGAGGGTGCTTGGATTTACTTCGTACTCTTTATTGCTTTGATAAATACAGTGATTTCACTTTACTACTATCTCAAGATAGTGAAAGCCATGTATATTAACCATTGCGATAACCCATTGCCTACTTTCAAGAGCGATTGCAACACAAAGTTTGCATTAGCCGTTTGCACAACAGGCATCGTCCTTTTCGGAGTTTGCAGCTACGTTTACGAATGGATTGCAGCAGCAGTTTAAAATAAAATACCCTATAATAGAAAAGCCCATCAGATATATTCTGGTGGGCTTTTCTATTTAACGGCTACCTTCCAAACCGATTAAAGGTGTTTCATGATAGTACTTTTACAGGATTACGGGAGTACGTTCATGAAAGTACTGGGGTACGCTTATGAAAGTATTGGAGTACTCCTGTGGAAGTACTGCCGTTTTACCTTATATTCTGTGATAGTTTCCCTGTGGGGAGACGCTTGTAAATCATTGGGTTTTGGCTTGTCATTTCTATAAGAGTTGCGTTCGAATCCTTGCGAAACCTTTTGTTTAGGAAGAGTTATTCTTGATAATTGGTAATAGCGAGTGGCGATATGGTTGTATAAGGCAATTGTTTCATTTGCGCAAACCTATTGTTTTGTGATTTAAAATAGGCTATAATCAAGTTCAAAACAATAGCTTTTATTTTTTTCTGAATAGTTTGTCCTGTGGCGATGAAGATTGTAGCGACCCCATTGCAATATTTTGTAAAGGAAGAACGTTATTACTGATATGAAACATTTTTTGGTGATTATTCTAAGTTTTGTTTGTTTATGTGTTGCAGCGCAGGAGACAAAAGATTATGTCCGTCCACATTTGTCTTTTTGTGGAGTGTCAATGAATAATCGTTTGGAAGATTTTACAGATTCACTGCTTGCGAAATCGTTTGTAAAAGTGGATAGTGTGAAAGATGTTTCACCGCTTCTCGACCATGTTTATTTGCAAGGACGATTTGAAAATATAGTTTGTACGGTTGATGTGGGGCAGAGCGTTACACATAAAGTTGATACATTGAAGGTTTATTTGAACGATGTAAATAACCCTGTGCTAAGTTTCAAAATTCTGACTAATTTCTATCGTTCGAAGTGTGGAAGTCCTGTTTTCGATAATTATTATTATCCACCAATGGGTACTGATGATTTGAAACAGCAATTGTCTATTGAACCTTACGTTATCGCTTTTAGCGTAGCGGGGGGCGTTATTCAGTTTGAATTGAAATATATTCCCCTAACTCATCGCTTTGTTTATAGCGTTCTCTTCGTTGATACAGAGAATGCGTTGCCCGTAATTCCACAAGATGATGCGGTGATAGAGTGGTAAGAATTTAGTTTTTCAGGGTTATACAAAGTTTTCCAGTGGTTTCTGTCAAATGCTTTTTTGCTATGGTAGAGTTCATACATTCCGTTAAAGGCATATCGTCTTCATTGATGCAATGAATAGCATGGAAACCAGCAGCGAGCAATTCCTCTATGTTGGCAACTTTTCCCGCTAAAGCAATCGTTGGAATATGGTGCTTTTGGGCGACTTTCATAACACCAAACGGCAATTTGTTGTTGAGTGTTTGGTTGTCTACCTTGCCTTCACCCGTGATAACCATATCTGCACCTTTTAGATGTTCTTCAAATTTCGCTGCTTCGATGATAGCATCAACCCCTTTTTTGAGCGTTGCTCCGATGAGCGCAAGCCCATATCCTAATCCGCCAGCTGCGCCACTCCCTGGATAGTTGGGGTTAATGCCACAGATATTTGCCACATTCTGTAAGCCCTTGTCAAGTATTTCGATTTCTTTTTCATTTGCACCTTTCTGCTTTCCATAAACATAAGCAGCACCTTCTTTGCCAAATAGCGGATTGGTTACATCGCATATAGCATTGATTTCAATCCCTTGCAGTGAAATATTTGATAAATCTATGGTCGTTATATCCTTGCAATCTTGCCCTTTGGGGTAGCTCAACCGTTCTTTTTTTGTTTCAATCTTTCCTCCCAAAGCTGCCAACATGCCCATTCCACAATCGTTGGTTGCACTGCCTCCAATACCAATCAATATTTTTTTGCAACCTTGTTCAATCGCATTTGCTATCATTTCTCCTACTCCGTATGTGGTCGTTCTCATAGGATTGCGTTCTGTTTCGTCCAATAAGGTAAGTCCAGCTGCCGCAGCCATTTCCATTATTGCGGTTGTTCCGTCGGTGGTAATGGCATATTTTGAAATGATAGGGCGCATGAATGGGTCGTGAGCAGGGCAAGTTGTCCACTTCGTTTTTAGACTTTTGCAAATTGCTTCGGTCGTACCTTCGCCTCCGTCAGCCATTGGTAGTCGTATAATTTTAGCATGTGGGCATACTTTTATGATTCCTTTAGCCGCTGCATTGACCGCTTCTTCAGCTGTCAATGAACCTTTAAATGAATCGAAAGCAAGGATTATTTTCATAGTTTTTCATAGTAATACTTCGTGTAACTACCTTTTTTATAAGGTGGTACAGGCTTTCTTCGCTTATCAATGATTTTTTTTAAGTTATAGGCTTCTTTATAATATCTTGGCAGTAACTATCGTTGGGGTAATAAATTCGAACGTAATGCGCAAATTTTTCTAAGTTTTTATCTAATAAAAATCCTACAAGTTGGTATTGGGCAGATTTCTTCGTAGCCTTGTGAATGATGCTATCTTGAATCAACAATGAATGAACCTTTCCAGGACGTAAGACATCTTTACCGCCTACTAAGTTATATTCGAATAATTTGTTGGCAAGTTGCCCCTTGTGCGCCAAGCTATAAATGGTGAGCATGGTGGTTGTGGAGTCCGATAAACCACACTTTTGGATAACTTTTAATGCTTCGCTATACTCCTTGTTGCGAACCAATGCTTCGATATGCGCTTTTTTATGAAAAAGACTATCGGAATTGCTGTAAAGTCCCATGCTGCAAAACATCAAAAGCATAATGAGATTGTTTACCCAAAATAGTTGCGAACCTAAGCCTTCGCCCCTTAATGCTGGTTCGTATGGTTCGTAATTTTTGATGTAAACCATTGATGCGCCCCAAATAACAAGGAGTAGGGGAGCAATCCATGCCCACGCTCCAAACGTAATCGTATTGGAAGTGTCTGGATTAATATCAGTTATGACGGTCAAAAATAAAACTGACGGGAAGAAAGTGAGTGCATAACCTCGTTTTTTTAACTTAAATAACGAGTTTACAGCCCATTGTAGTAATTGCAAAGTTAGAGTGATTAAGATTGCTCCCAACCACGAAACATAGTGGGTTTGTCCGTTTGACGCAATATGCTGTGCTATGGTCAGCGTGTCTGCTTGGTAGAAAAATACAAAACAGAAAGTGAATATGCAAAACAGAAGATTGCAAAATAACCTAATTAGTTTACTCTCGTCTTTCATTCGATATTATTTTTTCTTTAAAACCAATGCGCTGCGTGCAGGAATATAGACTTTTAACCAACCTTTCTTTTGTTCTTTGTATAAAGGGTCGGTTATGGTAGTATGATTTATCTTTTCGTCTACAAAGCCATTTCCGCCAAATTCCCATGAATCGGTGTTCAAACTACGTTGTAAGTGCCTTCAGGAACAAGGAAACCATAATCAGAGAAGGAATGATTAGGCGAGAAATTAAAGATAAATATCAAGTCGTTACGGCTGAAAGCTAATATTTGGTCGCTATCGTTGTGCCAAATTTCTTGTAGAGGTGTGTTGTTAAAGTCCTTTTCTAACTTTAATGTTTCCAACATTTTCTGGTCGAAATCGCCTAAATAGTGGTAGCATAACTCCTTGTTATCCACTAAATTCCATTGCCTCCGCGCATATTTATGGCTCCAACCATTGCCTTCTCTTGGGAAATCAATCCATTCGGGGTGTCCAAATTCGTTCCCCATGAAGTTTAAGTAACCACCATTTATGGTTGCAGCTGTAGCCAATCTTATCATTTTGTGTAAGGCAATGCCACGTCTTGCACGGTCGTTTTCATCTCCTTTCTTAAAGTGCCAATACATATCGGCATCGATAAGACGGAAAATAATGGTTTTATCGCCTACCAATGCTTGATCGTGTGATTCGCAATAAGATATTGTTTTCTCGTCAGCACGTCTGTTTTTAATCTCCCAAAAGATAGATGAAGGCTTCCAATTTTCGTCAGATAGTTCTTTAATAGTTTTTATCCAGTAATCAGGAATGTTCATTGCCATGCGGTAATCAAAACCATATCCACCATCTTTGAACTTTGCTGCGAGTCCTGGCATTCCAGAAACTTCTTCAGCAATGGTAATCGCATGCTTATTAACTTCATGGATAAGACAGTTTGCTAAGGTTAAGTAGCAAATCGCATTGTCGTCTTGATGTCCATTGAAGTAGTCGGCATATCCACCAAATGATTCTCCTAAGCCGTGACTATAATATAGCATTGAGGTAACGCCATCGAAACGGAAACCATCAAAATGGTATTCTTCTATCCAATATTTACAGTTTGAAAGTAAGAAATGTAATACTTCATTTTTGCCATAGTCAAAGCAAAGAGAATCCCAAGCAGGGTGTTCACGGCGTTGTCCAGGATAGAAATATTGGTTAGGGTCGCCAGCTAAATTGCCTAAACCTTCTAACTCATTTTTTACAGCGTGTGAATGAACAATATCCATGATAACTGCCAAACCGTTTGCGTGTGCTTCGTCAATGAGTGCTTTCAATTCTTCAGGAGTACCAAAGCGTGAACTTGCTGCAAAAAAAGAACTTACATGATAGCCAAAACTACCATAATAGGGGTGTTCTTGGATTGCCATAATTTGAATTGCGTTGTATCCCGCTTTTACAATTCGTGGCAATACGTTGTCTTTAAATTCAGTATAAGTGCCTACTTTTTCAGCATCTTGTCCCATACCGATGTGGCATTCATAGATAAGGAGTGGGTTTATGGTAGGTTTAAATGATTTCTTTTTCCATGTATATTCTTCATCTGGAAACCATACTTGTGCCGAAAATATCTTTGTTTGTTCGTCTTGAACAACTCTATCAGCCCATGCTGGAATGCGTTCTCCTTCTCCTCCGCACCAGCTAACCTGCATTTTATACAAATTGCCGTGCTTTATTTTATCTTCGTCAATGGTTAATTCCCAATCTCCGCTATCTGTGATATGATTACATTTATATTCGTCAGTTTTCTGCCATTGGTTGAAATCACCTATTAAATAGATATTTGTAGCATTCGGTGCCCATTCACGGAAAATCCATTTTCCATTTGCTTTGTGTAATCCATAATACTTGTAACCATTCGCAAAGTCAGAAAGTGTTTGTTTTCCGTCATTGGTTAATTGTTTTATTTTATTGACAGCGTTTTGATGTCGCCCACAAATCGCTTCGTTATAAGCTGCTAAGTAACTATCATTTTTAGCAATACCCATTAATTGCACCTTGTTATTTATTGCTTCTTTTTTAGCAGAAGACTTCTTTTCCTGAATCTTTTTAATCATGATAGTTCTTTGATTTTATTAATTTGTATGGCGAATACCATTTTCATAGTATCCGCGTGTTGTAACGTTTCCATTGCGGTCGCGTTCTGTAAATTGTCCGTTTCGAATATTGTTTTTGTACGTTCCTTCGAATCGTACACCATTTTTATCTTCTTCTATTGCATTTCCAAAACGTTTCCCTTCTTTATAATCCCCCCGAAATTTACTTCCGTCAGCAAAATAAATCGTTACCGTGCCGTTCATTTTTCCATTTTTGAACAGACCATCTATAATGTCTTTATTATGCTTGGTGAGTTTTCCTTGTCCATTTTGCAAGTCATTCTCCCAATTACCAACATAAACATCACCATTTTTCCAAGTCATTGAGCCGTATCCATTTCTCATTCCTTTTAGGAAATGACCTGTATAAATGTCGCCGTTTTTATAGCGCATAATCCCTTCTCCTGTGCGTTCGTCTTCAAAATAGTCGCCTTCATATACGTCGCCATTACTAAATTTATACACGCCCTTTCCATGGCGTAAGTCGTTTTTCCAATCGCCGCTATATTCTTCGCCTCGTGTGTAGAGGTAAAAGCCTTTTCCTTCTTTTAGATTGTTCACCCAATTGCCGATATAGGTAGTTCCATCTTCCCAAACGAATTTGCCATGACCATTTTTTTTGTCATCTTCCCATTGACCATCATAGTATGCACCATTGGAAAAAGTGTAACGACCCATGCCGTTGCGTTTGTCCATTATCCATTTCCCGTCGTATTTGTCCCCATTAAAATAGTACATTACGCCGCGTCCTTGTTGATAATCTTTGTACCAAAGTCCATCGTATTTATTGCCGTTTTTAAATGTAAAAACGCCTCTACCATGTTGTTGGTCTTGAAACCATTGTCCAATATATTTTTCTCCGTCAGAAAAAACGTATGTTCCTTCTCCCTGACGTTTCCCTTTCACGTATTCGCCTTCGTAGTAGTCCCCATTTTTATAGGTTGCTTTTCCTTTTCCTTCAGGTCTTCCGTGCAATAATTCGCCTTTATATTGTCCTCCGTCCCTTGTTGTAACATTTTGCCCTAACGAAAATAGGGGTAAAACGGAGAAGATGATTGTTATATATAGATTTTTCACTGTTTTATTTTCTTTAAAAAGTAACTTCCGTACTTATGCTTTTGATATCAACACAAAGAAAGTTTATTTTCATTTTGCCGAGTGCAGCAACATCTTATGCAAAGATACATTTTAAAAACGGCTTTAGCAAAAATCTAAACTTTTTTTCACTAATTCCAATTCTGTTTAAAAAATATCCTTTGGTAGATTTCTTGTTTTTAGCAATCAAGAAATTATGGCAACCAAGTCGTTACCATGATATAATCCTTGTGAAAAGTAATATTTATTTTGACAGAAATATTATTCTTTAAGTTTGTAACTTCTTGTCTTTCAATGTCCACTTTCATATCTTGATAACCTAAATGCTCTTCAGAAAACAGCTTGTAAACAGCTTCTTTTGCACACCATGTTATCAATAAATCTTCTGTTGTCGTGTAATTTTCGTCTTTATGTAAAAATCTTTTTGCAATTTTCTGAATACGTTCCGACCAATATTCTATATCAATACCCACGCGTAATGCTTTGGAAAGCAGTATGGCAAGGTAGCCTTTCGAATGTGAAATGCTGATGTTATAATCTTGAATGACTGGTTTTCCATTTTCATCGTGGGTGATTTTGACTTCTTTTTCTAATATTTTAGAAAGTAGTTCGTTTGCACCTTTGCGCTCTTCTTGGCGTCCTAATCCTATTGTTTGGACTCCCAAAATTACATCTTTAGCAAGATTTTTGATGCTTCTTTCCATCTTTGAGCGTTACTTTTATCTTGTTAATGCGACGATTATCAATGGCAAGTATTTCAAAAATGAAATGTTTGAACTTTAAACGTTCATGTAAAACAGGAAACTCTCCTTTTATTTGGAGCAACAAACCTGCTAACGAGTCAGCTTCAGCATGTAATTCTTCTGAAGTTTCATCGTCTATATCCAATACTTTTGCAAAGTCGCCAATAGAAGTTTTGCCTTCAAAAATATAAACATAATCAGATATTTTTCGATAGAATTGCTGGTCGTCATCAAATTCATCATTGATTTCTCCAACAATTTCCTCTAATATATCCTCTAAAGTAACAATGCCACTTGTGCCGCCAAACTCATCGACCACAATGGCAATATGTACTTTGTTTTCTTGAAATTCACGCAACAAATCGTCAATTTTCTTTGTTTCTGGAACAAAATAAGGTGGGCGAATCAAACTTTGCCATCTAAAAGTTGTTGGCTTATTAAGATAGGGTAGAAGGTCTTTAATGTAAAGAATCCCTCGTATATTGTCTTCATTGTCTTGATAAACAGGGATTCGCGAGTAATTGTTTTCTACGATACACTTTAAAACTTGCGAATAATTAGACCGAATATCAAGGTCAATAATATCTTGTCGTGATGTCATTACCTCTTTTGCAGTTTCATCAACAAAGCGAATAATGCCTTCTAACATTTCTTGTTCGTTGCTAATTTCGCTTTTGTTTGTAAGCTCTAACGCTTGCTCCAACTCGTCCATGGAGAGTTTTCTATTCTCTTTTTTTACAATCTTTTCGGCGAAAGTACTGCTTTTGAGAAGAATAGATTCGAATGACCAAAACATTTTTCTTGCTAACATAATACCTTTTACAGTACGACGACAGAATTTTAAAGGATTCATGCTGCTATATACTTTCGGCATAATTTCGCCAAATAGGAGCAGAAGGAAAGTAAGAAAAACAGTAGCACACAATATTTCAACCCATTCAACCTTAAAGATAACCATGCGTCTGAGGGCATATCCCGAAAGCATGACAATGGTAACATTAACTAAATTGTTTAAAATCAAAATCGTAGCTAATGTTCTTTCGCTATCTTCTCTTAATTCTTGAATGTGTTTATCGGTGTTACTTTTATTGGGTTCAAGTTCGTCTAAATCGTTAGGAGTAAGACTAAAGAAAGCAATTTCCGAACCACTTGCAAATCCTGATATGTAGAGCAAAATACAAACTAAGGCGATAGCAATAAGCACGCCTATTGAAGGTGCTTGAAATTCTACATACGAGGGTAGTAAATTAGCAATATCGTTCATTAAAATGGAGTTTCTTCCTGTGCTTGTGCAGGAATATTATTTTGGGCATTTGTTGTAAGATTTTGTGTTTCTTTTGTTCCTTCTGTCTTTTTGGGTGCAGAAAGCCATTCCAATGTGTCCGCATAGATTTCCGTTACTTGACGTCTCATGCCCTTTTTATCATCGTAACTTCTGTATCTAATTTTGCCTTCAATACAAATTTTATCGCCTTTGTGAATATATTGCTCAGCATATTTTGCTAATTGTTTGAACAATACGATGTTATGCCAATCGGTATGGTCAGGAACTTGCGTGCCGTTCGCCAATGTATAGCCTCTTTCTGTTGTTGCCAAAGAAAAGGAAGCAACACATTGGTCTACATCGTAATAGCGCACTTCAGGTTCTTTCCCCACATGGCCAATGAGCATAACTTTATTCATAGCGATGAAAATTTATTATTATTTCCACATACCGAGGTATCTGAAAGTAAAGTTTTTTCCTTTAGCTGAAGGAAATTGGCTTCTTCCATCTACTCTTTCTTTCAAGTAGTCGACAATTCTGTTGTAGCAATCAATTCCTGAGATAGATTTACATCTTGCTACGAACTGTGTATCACGATATTCGTGTTTGCCAGTTGCTGCGGTATAAACCACACGTTTGAAGTTTAACGCACCTTCGTACCAACCGTCACGTTCTTCGTTGAGGTGCATAATCGTTGGATTGTCCTTTTTCAGCATTACAGCGCTGCTTCTGACTGCCTTCTTTTGTTTGAAATCAAGCATCGTTTGTGCTTCTGTTTTTATGATGATAAAGTAAATCCGTGGACGTACTTTGTATCTTTTCGGGTAATAAACATCGCTATCAGCGTAAACTCTGATGTCATCTTCTAATTCAGGTGTAAGCTGAATGTCTGGAATCGATGCAAGGAAATCTAAAGCTTCTTCAACATTGTATGCCAATGTTTCATTGTCAAAATATCTTAAATATAAATTCATTTAGTCGGTGCTAGTATGTTTCTCTAAAAAATAAAATAAAATGAATGAGCGGAAAACGAGACTCGAACTCGCGACCCCAACCTTGGCAAGGTTGTGCTCTACCAACTGAGCTATTTCCGCAACTTGTAAGAACTTTCTTACTAAGTGAAGAGGAGGAGACTCGAACTCCCACGAAGCAATTTTCACTACCCCCTCAAAGTAGCGCGTCTACCAATTCCGCCACCTCTCCAAAAAAATCTTTTATTTCTATAAGTAAGTGCCCAAGACAGGACTCGAACCTGCACGTTATAAACACACGCACCTGAAACGTGCGCGTCTACCAATTCCGCCACTTGGGCTAATCGAGAACAGGTCTCTAAAAGATACTTATATCAATAAATAATGAGCGGAAAACGAGACTCGAACTCGCGACCCCAACCTTGGCAAGGTTGTGCTCTACCAACTGAGCTATTTCCGCAATAAAACATTTCGCTAAATGTTGATTTGTCGGGGCGACAGGATTCGAACCTGCGACCACCTGTTCCCAAAACAGGCGCGCTACCGGACTGCGCTACACCCCGTGCTTTTCGTTGTGGATTGCTCCATTTCTGAATTGCGAGTGCAAAGATACTATGTTTTTTTTATTCCACCAAAAAAAATAAACTTTTTTTTTTCTCGATTTTTTGCGAGTTTCGTTAGCTAAAACATATATCTCGGTAAAATTGAGATAGTTACGAGAATTCTTAAATTTTAAACAAAATTGCGTAGAATGAAAATGCTCACATTATTTAATAATAGTATTGTACTTTTCATTTTATCCGAGGCTTCTGAAATTCAAAACAGGTTGTTTTTAGATGAAAAACAACCTGTTTTGAACGTTAATATATATCCTTTTTAGATTTCTCTATACCATCGGTTGTTAGCAAAATTTCTTTATCGCCAATTTTTGCTTCGTAAAATGGTGGTTGTTCTCTCAATGAAATGCTATCATATTTGAAAGGCGCAACGACTGTTTCCTTGTAATCGGGCAAAACTAATCCCATTTTTCCATTTTTTTGTGCATGATAGGCATGGTGCGGAGGTCGTCTACATATACATACGATGTGCGCAGAAATTCGTATTCTGGCTTTAAAATGGTTTTACCATGGTGGTCAATGATGCCAAATTTCCCATTTTCCTCTATTACTTTGTGGAATTGAATGTAAGTGTCTTCTAATATTTTTAGGTATTTCTCCATTTTCTGCTCATCATTGATAAGCATAATTAAATATTCGAAAGTGTCGCAATAATTTGCCATGGAACGTGCTAACACTACTTTCATGTCTAATCCGTTCAATGCTTTCCGATTTAAATCCAAATAACGTGCGATGGCTTTTTCTTTTTCTTCAAGACTGAGTGCTTCTAAAGCCTCTTCAAATCTAAGCATGTGGGCTTTCGACCCTTTCATCGCCTTAATGTATCGGTGAATTTGTCGTCCCATTTCCTTGCAGGCGAAATGTCTAATTTGTCTTTCTTCAATCGGGTCGGTATATTCGCGTATGATTTTTTCTTGCTCTTTCATCTTATAATCTCCTTTTCTTTCTAAATTAGACATACGATTTCTTACTTCCTATTGCGTGTTTACGCAAGCTGTATAGTGCAAATATACTGTAATTCGTCTTATGAACCAAATCTTTTTTGTATTTTTGTCGTGGAAAATTAAATATACTTATTGTAAGTAGATGGAGCAAAGCAAAAATCAAGAAAATAATTATATAGAAGTAAAGGGCGCTAAAGTTAATAATTTAGCGAATATTGATGTTAATATTCCTCGCGAAAAATTGGTTGTTATTGCAGGTGTTTCAGGTTCAGGAAAATCATCTTTGGCATTTGACACATTATATGCAGAAGGTCAGCGTCGTTATGTAGAAAGTTTATCGGCTTACGCACGCCAATTTTTAGGACGAATGGCTAAGCCTGAAGTTGATTTTATTAAAGGTTTGCCACCTGCAATTGCAATCGAGCAGAAGGTGATTTCGCGCAATCCACGTTCTACGGTAGGCACATCAACTGAAATTTATGAATATTTGCGTTTGCTTTATGCTCGCATCGGGCGTACTTTCAGCCCCATTAGTGGCGAAGAAGTGAAGCGTCATACGGTGGAAGATGTCATTGAAAAGGTGGGAACTTTCTCGGCTGGAACGAAGTTTTGTATTCTTTCTCCGCTGCATGTAGGAGAAGGGCGCACCATAGCTGACCAATTGGAAATGCAAGTGCAAGAAGGCTATGCGCGTATTTATGTGAATGGAGAAATTTTGCGTATTGACGATTGGCTGGAAACACATCGTGAAAACGAAGAAATCTCAGTTTCTGATATTTATCTCGTTATCGACCGCCTGTCAGTTGATACTTCCAAAGAAGCAATTTCGCGTTTAACCGATTCGTGTGAAACGGCTTTCTATGAAGGCGATGGTGTTTTGCGCTTGTTGGTGATGCCTTCAAACTTGATATATGATTTTTCTACGCGCTTCGAAGCTGATGATATAAAGTTTGAAGAACCTAACGATAATATGTTTGCGTTCAACTCTCCGCTCGGTGCATGCCCTACTTGTGAAGGCTTTGGGCAAGTAATGGGAATTGATGAACGTTTGGTCGTTCCTAATTCTACGCTCTCTGTTTACGAAGGGTGTGTACAATGTTGGCATGGCGAAAAGTTAAAAGTATGGCAAACAGAGTTTTGTCGGCGTGCAGCTGTGGATAATTTCCCTGTTTTCAAGCCTTATTTTGAATTAACACGTGAGGAAAAAGACCAACTTTGGCATGGTTTACCAAGTGAGCGAAAGGCTAAATTAAGCGATAGAATTTGTATTGATGCTTTCTTTGATATGGTAAAAGAGAACCAATACAAAATTCAATATCGTGTACTTCTTAGTCGTTATCGTGGTAAAACGCTTTGTCCTGACTGTCACGGACGTCGTCTAAAAAATGAAGCAACATGGGTAAAGATAGGAGGAAAAGCCATTACCGACTTGGTGGATATGCCTATTGGAAGCTTGAAAGAATGGTTTGACACTTTAAAACTCACCGAACAGGAACAAAAAGTAAGTAAACGTTTGATGATAGAAATTACCAATCGCATTCAGTTTTTATTGGATGTGGGCTTAGGTTATTTAACGCTTAACCGACAATCTAATACTTTGAGTGGTGGCGAAAGTCAGCGCATTAACCTCACTACTTCCTTAGGTTCGTCATTGGTAGGTTCGCTTTATATCTTAGATGAACCAAGTATAGGTCTTCATAGTCGTGATACCGACCGATTAATTCATGTTCTTAAAGAATTGCAAGCCATTGGAAATACGGTCGTTGTGGTGGAACATGATGAGGAAATAATCCGTGCTGCTGACCATTTGATAGATGTTGGTCCCGATGCAGGTCGTTTGGGTGGTAGAATCGTTTATGATGGAGCTGTTCCTGTGATTGATGATAAGAATAAAGCGCAGTTATTAAAAGATTTTCCAGAATCGCATACCATAAAATATCTTACCGAAGCCGAAACGATTGCAGTTCCAATGAGTCGTCGCCCATGGAATCTTTTCATTGAAATAAAAGGCTGTCGTATGAACAACCTGAAAGGTTTGGACGCAAAAATACCGCTCAACGTGATGACAGTCGTTACGGGTGTTAGTGGTAGTGGCAAGTCTTCATTAATAAAAGGTACGTTATACCCCGCCTTAAAGCGAAGAATGGACGAAGTTGCCGATTTACCTGGAGAATTTAGTTCACTAACTGGCGATGTAGACCAGATTAAACACATTGAATTTGTAGACCAAAACCCGATAGGAAAGAGTTCCCGTTCAACGCCAGCAACATACGTTAAGGCGTACGATGAGATTCGCAAACTTTTTTCCGAGCAGCAATTAGCAAAGCAATTGGGTTTTACACCACAATATTTTTCGTTCAATGCTGACGGCGGACGTTGCGAAGAATGCAAGGGAGCAGGCGAAATTACCATTGAAATGCAGTTCATGGCCGACTTAGTTTTAGAGTGTGAGGAATGTCATGGTAAGCGTTTTAAGCGTGAAGTATTAGACGTTACGTTTGATGGAAAAAATATTCATGATGTGTTGAACATGACCGTCTCCGATGCCATTGGATTCTTCAAAGAGCATAAGCGCAAAGCTATTGTTGCTCGATTGCAACCACTTGAAGACGTAGGCTTAGGTTATATCAAGTTGGGACAAAGTTCTTCAACCTTATCAGGTGGTGAAAGTCAGCGTGTTAAGTTAGCTTATTTCATAGGGCAAGAGCGACAAGAACCATCATTATTTATCTTTGATGAACCTACAACAGGTTTGCATTTCCACGATATTAAGCGACTTTTGAAAGCCTTCGATGCTTTAATCTTGAAAGGACACTCGGTATTGGTCATTGAACACAATATGGAAGTGATAAAATGTGCAGATTACATTCTTGATATTGGTCCCGATGGTGGTGAGAAAGGCGGAAAACTTGTAGCTTCTGGCACCCCCGAAGAAATTGTAAAGTGTAAAGATAGCCTAACTGGTAAATATCTTGCCGAAAAATTAGCGTAGTAAAAGCCGTTGAAGTGGCAGTTGGGTGAAAGCCTACGAAATCTCTATTATCTTCCCAAAGTTTTTCTTTGGGAAGATTTTTTGTATATATTGTTTATTTAAAACCGTTATTTTGTTAATAAATGTTTTATTCTGCCCATTTATTTGGATTAATTATCAATAAAGTGTATATTTGCTATGTGTTTTTTAGGATTTAGATTTTTGCTAAATCCCTTTCTCGAGGTTGGTAGCTTCCTGCACCAACCTCTTTTGATTACGTCTATTGGAAAAATCCAATACCCCTATAAATCTAAAACTATCCTGCAATTTGACCTATGCTTACATTGTAAATATCTCGGTACTATTCATTTTGCAAAGGTAACATTTTGACGAGAAATATTCGCTACCTACCCACACGATTCGTTATAGAGCCGTAATAAAACAAAAAAGAGGATAGTCCGTTTTGGACTATCCTTTTTTGTTTATCAGTTGAATAATATTACTACACGTATCACCTTTTTATTGCTTGGAAAATCTTTTTAGGAATTTCTTTTGTAATAAGTGCAATGTTTTCTTTTCTGCTAAGATTAAACAGATGATAATAATGAGATAGTTTTATATTCGTTTGCTCAATATAATACTTTATCCCTGACCTTACTTTTGTTGTACGACCATATTTTCCAAAGTTTCCTCTCTTATACACAACGTCAAGAATGTATTTCTTTCTTTTATAATCTTTCTTCGTCAGTGTATAGGGAAATTCTGCTTTTGGCAAACCTATCTCGTCTACGAGGACTGTTCCAATTGCAGTAAATGCCTTGAGGAAATCTAATCGTGTTAGTATTTCTATAAGCTTTGTTTTATCAATACAATTCTTTCTGTCTCCTTCTTGTTCAGCCATCGCAGCTATGTGGCACAATATTGCAACATCGCAGAATTGGCGAAGCCCCACACCTAATTCTATAAGGTGATGAAACAGATGAAGAAAAGTATAAGCAAGATTTAATGTTAGATTTAAAGTTGGGATTTTTTTATTATCAATGAATGTATAACTCAGTGGCTCGGAGTTTATCAGATTATCGAAATATTGTTGATTTTCTTTATTAGCAAACTTGTAAAGTGTAAAATGTAGTTCGAATAAGGTTTTATTAAATAGGAAAGTATAATGCTGTTCCGATTCATCACGTTTCGGTTCTACATTTAATTCTTTATGCAATATATTAAGTAATCTTTCTAAATCTTCTGCGAAACAGTAGAAATCAATATCTCCACCTACTCGATGGAGTGGGCGAGGGTAAGAGTTTGCTATTGTTTGTCCTTTTACAACAAAGAACTTTATATTATGTTTTTCTAATAACTCGGTAAGGAATATTAGGTTTTTATTAAGGAGTAGATTTGCTTTCTTGGTGTTTTCCAAACTTCCAAATGCAACCAAAGCTTCTTGCTGTGGAAGTTTTACGTTGTTGTTGATAAGTGAAGAATATACCAACCCATTTACAGTCTGCATATTTGCAATATTCTGTAAAGCAGAGAAATCCTTTTTATCTATTGACGAAAAACCAAGCTGTTCGCCCCATAGTTCATTATGTATTAACTCCTTTAGCAGTTTAGTAACACACATAAAGTTATTATTGTAGAAGTATAGAAGTTTATTCTATGATAGATTGTTTTATCGACTCAATAATAAATCTTGCATCTTCATCACTAATCATTGGACCAGAAGGAAGACAAAGACCTGTCTTAAAGAGTTCTTCACTTATGCCATTAATGTAGGCTGGAGAGTTTTTATAAACTGGTTGTAAATGCATTGGTTTCCAAAGAGGACGACTTTCTATACCTAATTTATCCAATGCTATACGCATCGCCTCGATATTTGTGTTTGGTTCGCAATCGGTATGAGCCTTTCCTGTTGAGTGAACTACACCAGCGGCACCGCCAACAGCACCAGCAATTGCTTCGTTATAAGCATTTTCTTGACCTATAACCTTTAAATCTTTATCTAATGTGATAGTATTCAGCCAGAAATTAGAATCATATTCTTCATTTGGATTGTTATGGAATGTGATGCCTTTCACATCTTTAAATCCTTCTTTATAGAGATTTGCCAGATATTTATGATGCGTAATATGTTCATCAAGTACCGTCATTTGCCCACGCCCTATACCTGCACAAATATTGCTAAGTCGATAATTGTAGCCAATTTCTTCGTGTTGGTAGTACGGAAAAGCCTCGCGTGCCTGTGTTGCAAAGAACATGATACGTTCTTTTGCTTCTTTGTTAGGACAAATTAATGCACCGCCACCAGAAGTGGTTATCATCTTATTGCCATTGAAACTCATCACACCATATTCGCCAAATGTACCGATAACTTGCCCATTATACCGACTGCCAAGTCCTTCAGCAGCATCTTCAACGATAGGAATACTGTAGCGTTCTGCTATTTCTATGATTTCTTTTATCTTTGCAGGCATACCATAAAGATAGACTACGATAATGGCTTTAGGCTTTCTGCCTGTCTTTTCTATTCTATCCTTAATTGCCCTTTCGAGTAATTCTGGAGACATATTCCATGTATCAGCTTCAGAATCTACAAAGACAGGAGTTGCACCAAGATACATTACGGGGTGAGAACTTGCACAAAAAGTAAAACTCTGACAAATAACTTCATCGCCAGCTTTAACTCCTAAGCTTATCAATGCTAAATGAATAGCTGAAGTGCCAGAACATAGTGCAACAACTTCTTTGTTCTCCAGCTCTTTATACCCATCGTTCCATAGTTCATCAGGATTATCGTTGTGTGCCTGAATACTTTGTGGATAAACTTCATTAGAGAAATCTATATTGCTTGGTTTTGATTTACAAAACCTTGCTAATTCTTCTTCAAATGCATTCACATTAGGGCCTAATGGCACCACCCAATTTGTGTCAAATGCTTCTTGAATGTATTTCTGTTCATTGCCACTCATATGAGCAAGGCATAGATATTTTCTTTCCATTTTATTAA
>NZ_BAIS01000008.1 GCF_000613345.1 Prevotella disiens JCM 6334 = ATCC 29426
GCTTTCTTTTTGCCTTTATTCTTGCACCGTGTGGCGTATTTCGTAAAAGCGAGTGCAAAGGTATAGATTTTTCCAATACGCTCCAAATAAATTTAAAAGAAAATTGAAAATTTCTTGGATTTGTCGGCGAGAATTGATTTAAATCAACGAAAGAAAAGAGCCATACCTTGTTATATTATAAGGGACGAGGCAGACGAGGCGGACTTGTCGGACGGGGCTGACGCGGATAATAAGTTGGGAAAAAGAGAGAAGAAAAATAAAAAGAAATGAGAAAAAGAAAAGGAAAGAAAAAGAAAAAAGCCACCCAATATTTGAGCAGCTTTCTACTTATGGTTGGTTATTTATTTTTTATTTTGACCTCCACAATCCGTGAAGATTGCAATATTCGCGAGCATAAACTTCTTTTGCATCGGTCTTAAATTCAGCAACAGGTTTGTCTGTTGGTTCAAGATATTTGCGGAGAACTTCGTTATTATCTGTAATGAGCTCAATCCATTGAATAGAATGTGCCTCTGTCATAGGGTGTTCAACCTCACCTACTGTTACACGATATCCGCCTTCAATTTTTTCTACAACAGGAACATGCTTTTCTGTTGCTGCGTCAGTTGTATTTTCAACTACCTTTTCCAAACTGCAAAAGTCTTTACCTGATGGAACTATCACTTCTACGATATTGTTACACCCTGAACACTTATAAATTTCGTTTCTTTTCGTCATAATGATTTTCTATTAATGTTTTTGTACCGCAAAGATAACGAATAATTTCTAAACGTCCAAAATTATTTTGTAATATTTCCAAAAAATATCCTTATAAGTTCTTCATTGCATTCAAGAGCATATTCTTTAAGAATTTATCTTTTACCTTTGCTCGCAACTTTTCAACTTCATTTTTCACCAGTTTTTTTGTATCTGCATCTAACTGATCTACATTTTGGCAAAGGTCGTAAATGGTTGAAACATAATAAGAAGTTTGAATACCATTGGGAATCCTATAAACCAAATCTCTCATACCATTAAAATTCGAAAGCCATTCCGTACTACTCAATTCTGAAGCCAACTTATGCACTCCATTTATTTCGTAATAAGTATTACTTCTTTCCGTTTTCGAGAAATAATTTCCAATTTTATCAGCATTGTATCTCTTCCGAACGTCCTTATTAACATCTATATATTTTGCTCCCATTCGCTCAAAATCATTGAATGAAAGTCTATAATTTGTTTTTCTATAATTCGGTTTTAAAGAATAACAACTAATAATCTGTCCTATGGTTGTACCCTCTTCTTTGTCAGTCCACTCCATGACACAACTATATCGGCGAGTAGAATCGTTCGGGTCGGTAAAATTCTGCATCATCGTGTTGTCGTACTTTTCCCCAACAAACGCCTTTGTGTCTTCAGGACCACGTAAAGCATAAGAAGCAAGTGTTGTTCCTTTCTTCAAAGTTGTAACCTGATAAGCCATATCTGCATCTTTATTAAATGCTTTTTTTATAGCCTCCAAATCCTTTTTATCGGCAGCTTTGAGCGTAAACGTATAGATTTTCAGAAAATCTTTCTTCGTTTTATTTTTGTCTTGCTCCGCTCTATACTCATTTTTCAACACATCGTGTTTATTCAAAAAGTTATCAAAAGCCTCTTGAATATGTTTTTGTGCCATTGCACCTACTGGCATAAACAATAAAGTTGTTGCTGCCAAAATTGATTTTAATTGTTTCATAATTCAATAATATTTTTAGATTTAGAACTGCAGTTTCTTTGATAAATTGTACCATCTTCATCGTAAATCACTCGTATACCCTGTGCCTGTTGGCTTGCAACATACACATTAGTTTGGGCTTGAGCTATTTCCTTATTTATATTTTCTATATTGCGTACAATCTTTATGCGCTCTTCATCAGAAATTTCCATATTCATTTCCTCTGCAACACGCTCTGGAGTAGATTTCAATTCTACCCGAACAGGGTTGTTTTTAGCCACTTCCGTTGATTTTTTACCAACCGTTTGCACCAAAATTTCCTTCTCTACCCCACTCGCTTTCTGAACGATTGGCATTTTTTCAGAACCCTTATCAGAAGTTTTCACTCCCATTTCTTCGGTTTTATCAACTGGAACGTGATAAATCACGCCCCTACAGGGTGAAGTTTTCGCTCCTTTTTTTTCTATTTTAGAAACCATTGCCATTGTCGTCTGCCCCATGTTTTCAATATTTTTCTGACTAAAATACCAAATGATAGCACCGCCAACAAACAGTAAGACACTCGCTGCAACGGCTATTTGTCGCCATATTCTAAAACCAACTTTTGCTTTTTCAGAAAGAACTTGTTGTTGCGTTTCCTCCATTCCGTTATCGAAATAGGCAAACATAGTTTTATAATCTTCCCACTCAGCAGGTACATTTTCTTCAGAACGAAAATACTCAGCAAGCTGGTTTTCTTCCTCAACGCTCGTTTTTCCCTCCATAAATAGGTCGAGCAAAACGGCTATTTTTTCTTTATTATCTATCATTTTCCGTTCCTCCTTTTTATTTTTTCCAACAAATGGCGGCGCGCTCTGGCAAGCAAAGTAGAGACCGATGCAACAGAAATATCCAATAAACGAGCAATTTCTTCATTCGTTCGTTTCTCCACCTGTCGCATATATAATATGGTATGCTCCGTTTCGGGCAACTCTTTGATGCGTTGTTCCAACCATACCACCATTTCTTGCGATTCCAAACTATCGGTTGGCAGCAACCCCTCATCAGCAATTTGTTCGGTTTCCTTACTTTTTACCCATTGTCTATGCTTTTTGCGCAATTCATTCAATGTCAAATTATGCGCCATTTTCACTGCCACCGCCTCAACAGAACGAAACTTATTCAATTCGTCGTGCATTTGCCAAAGGCGAAGCATAACGTCCTGCGCTATGTCTTCCGCCTCTGTTTCCGTTGCCCCTTTCTGCCTACTCGCTTTCAAAGCACGTTGGCGCAAGCGAGGAGCAATCTTTGTAAATGCGTTTTCGTTCATATTCATTTTATGGTCTACGCTTATAAGACACACTTCATACCGTTTTTCAAACGTTGATTAACATAAATTCAGAACAAAGATAGGGGCTTTAACTTTAAAATACAATATATCCAGCTAAAAGTAAGAAAACATTTCTTTCTTTTAAAGTCCGCCTTGCCATATAAAACAAAAATTGGATACCTTTTTTATTAGCAGGTATCCAATTTTTATCACTTTCTTTTATACAATTTCTTTCCACAATACCGTTTCCTATTCGCATTAAATTTGTCGTTAAAAATACTTAGTTGCGGATTATATTCACAGGTTTTTATTTCCATAACATCTAAAATAGAATGTATCATATCGTCGGTCATAAATGGTCGATTTACGGCTTGTTGTATGCGTTTGGTCAATTCTGGACGTTTTTCTCTAAAACTTTTTGACACATATACCATCATTGGTATTTCAACAATACGATTGTTAATGCAAATATCGCCATGTCCTGCCACTTTTTTGTTTATCTCCATAACATCTTCGCCATGGTCTGACGTGTAAATAATAATCGCATCTTTGTTTTCAAAACGTTTTATGATAGCATTCATTATACTATCGTTATAGCGCACCGAAGTATCATAGTTCGCCCTTTCCATTTTCATTTTTTCGTTTTCGCCTTGCTCCTCATTGATAGAATAGGCTTTAAAGGTTTCGGGATAGCGGTCGCTATACTTTTGGTGCGTTCCTAATAAATGCAAGACTATAAAGTTTTTTGCTTTTGGGTGTACCAAAGTCTTGTCCAACAATGGCAGCAAGGCAGCATCGCAAGGGTCTTTTATAGAGAAACTTTCCGAACTTCTTAGCTTTGTAAAGCTACGTGCGTTGCAACGCTCCGCATATATTCTGCCGTTGTTTCCCCAAATTCCTGAATATTCTTGATTTGAAAGCCACGTCGTATAATAGCCTGCTGCTTTTAAAATGCTGAACAAATCGGTGTATTCATACCATTTTCCCTTTCCATTCTGTCGATAGAAAGTGAAAAGTTTTTCTAACACCAACATGGTTTGCCCGTTAGGACTTATAACGTCAGTAAATTTAAACAATTCTCCGTCTTTTTCTCGCTTACTCATGTATGGTGTGTTATCAAGACGATAACCATAAATTCCCATGTGGTGGCGAGATGTAGATTCGCCCACGATGTAAACAACATAGGGGATAGAGCTATTATTGCTTAACAAACGTGGTTTTGCATTCCCACTTTTAAGCATCAACTCAAAATTTTGCAGATTGTTTATACCATTATAGATGTGCGAACAAGTACGAACCAACGGACAACATTTGCTTGTCAAACTAACAATGGTTTTATCTTTTTTCTTGCAAACATCTTTCACAATATTTACAACCGTAAAAATAGCTGCAAACACGAGCCAAAAAGCAAAGAATGATGTAAATTTTGAGTTTCTTTTTAGCTTTATAAGTTGTTGAGAAGCAATATACAATACCAAAAAAATAAAAACAACCGCAGCATAAAGCCACCCACTGGTCAAGTTGGCTTTTGCATATCCCCACGCTTCGTCTTTATTTGTGGCAAGCAACACTTCTATAATAGCTTGGTCGGGCAGTCCTTGATAGTAAAAAGCAAAGAAGAGGTCGGTTATAAGAACAATTGCCCCTAATATTATCAACATTCGGCGTATGGCATAGCGCAACTTTTTAGGGCGTAAAAAGTCGGTAAAAAATGCCAAACAAGTAGCCACAAAGGTGGTGTAAAGAAAGAGATGTATTGCCTTACCAAAGGAGTCAAAAATGGTAAAAACTGTAAGACTCATCAGTAATATTGTGGTAATAAAGGCAAAATTACGTCCAGCAAAATTTACTATTATTTCTTTTATATTGCGAAAAAAACTCATCGTGTTAATTTGTTAGAACTTATCTCTGATTAATAGCGTTTAAATACGAGAAACTTGGTTCAGTTTGCAAAATTACATAATTTCAAACAATTATACAATACAACCTGAAAATTAATTGAATATAGAGTGTTATTTTTATTATACTTCGATTTGGAAGTGGTCTGTATTCATTCCCCACAAAGTTAAATATTTCATGTAACACCTACAAAAAAAACAAATACAGGAGAAAATAAAAGAGCAATAACCTATCATATAATTAATATAATTCGTATCTTTGCATATCATAATTATAGTTACGCAATATGACAAAAGGCACTATGGGCAAGAAATTGCCAAGGAAATTAGAAGAAAATATGAGTATTGTGGGCGAACAAATAAAGCTCGCAAGGCTGCGTCGTAACCTCACGCAAAAACAAATTGCCGACCGTGCAATGATTTCTGTACTTACGCTAACTCGTGTAGAAAAAGGACAAGCTAACGTTGCAATCGGTATTTACCTGCGTGTACTCTATGCTTTACAACTTTCTGACGATATTCTTTGGTTGGCAAAGGAAGACCCAATAGGAAGAGAGCTGCAAGACCTTAACCTAAAACACCGCGAACGTGCTTCTAAAAAAGTATAAACTATGGACAAAATAATGATTTATGCCGATTTCGATTGGTTGGCTGCTCCAGAACTTATAGGCACTTTACAACACGACCGCTTGCGTGGTGCAGATAAGTATGGCTTTGAATATGCAAACAGTTGGCTTCAACTCCACAGCGATATTATATTGAGTGCTGATATTATGAATTATCCTAATCTGCAATGGGCAGGACAAGGAAAGGAAATTTTTGGGTGTTTCTCTGATGCTATACCCGACCGCTGGGGACGAACATTAGTTATGCGCCGTGAACAATTGCAAGCAAAACAAGAGCAACGACCTGTAAAACGTCTTTCTTCTTACGATTATTTGATAGGCATAAACGACCTTACTCGAATGGGGGCATTGCGCTTTAAGCGAGAAGGAGAGGAAGAATATTTAAATACTGAAAACTCGTTAAGTGTACCGCCAGTAGCTGATATTCGTGAATTATTATTTGCAAGTCAAGAGATTGAGAAAAGTGAAGAGAAAAACGAACTGCCTGAAACAAAATGGCTCAATCAACTTTTACAACCAGGTTCTTCGCTTGGTGGTGCTCGTCCAAAAGCCAACGTAATAGACAACGGAGAACTTTATATTGCAAAATTCCCTTCTCGAAAAGACAATTACAATGTAGAATTATGGGAACATCTTTGTCATTTATTAGCAAAACAAGCTGGCATTGATGTAGCAGAAACTAAGATTCTGAAAACAGGTAATAAATATCATACGCTACTTTCTAAGCGTTTTGACCGCAAAAAAGGAAAACGCATACATTTTGCGTCAGCCATGACAATGTTGGGATTAACCGATGGGGCAGATGCTAATACAGGGCATGGTTATTTGGATATTGCAGATTTCATTATTCAGAATTGTATCAACGCAGAAACCAATTTAAAACAACTCTATCGTCGAATAGCATTTAATATTTGTATTGGCAATAGCGATGACCATTTCCGCAACCATGGTTTCATATTAACAAGGGAGGGGTGGACACTTTCTCCTGCCTACGATATTAACCCAACGCTAAACTATTATCAAGGTTTATTGATTGATAGAAATAGCAACGATGCAAACCTCGACTTACTTTTACATGCCTGTGAGGATTATATGATAAGAAAAGTTGATGCAATAGAAATAATTAATGAGGTAAAAGAAGCAGTTGGAAAATGGAAAAACATAGCTATAAGATTGCAAGTGCCAAAAAGCGAAATGGATATGTTTGAAAAACGATTTCGTTAGTCCTCACAACTATGTTAATGTGATGGAATATATTACATTTATTGCTTACTTGAAACTTTCCGCATTGCATATATCATCGCATAAATATAGTCTATCTTTTAAATATTAGAGGAAAAACCAACCAATCCATACACTTTTGATTTTCAATAAGTTACAAAGTTGTTTTAAAAGCTATTATTTTTTGTTTCAAAACCCCTTGTTTTGAAGCAAAAAAGAGCCTATTTTGAGGTTCAAAACAAGGGGGTTTGAAATTCAATAGAATATGCGTTGTCCTATATTCCATAAAAAGAATGTATATTCATAGAAAAAGAGGGAAAGAAAAGCGTATTGATAAAAATCAAAAAAATGATTAGAAATATGAAGAACAAGGCTATTTCTGCACAAAAAATTGTATCTTTGTATTTCATAAAGTAAGATTTAGAGCCAAACTATAAACATAAAGACAAGCCACACTCCCCTTTTTAGGTTAAACCAACACATATTGCACTACAAAATGTAATTTATTGATATTAGAATGGAGATTGAGGGAGTACAAGAATGTGAGCAAAAAGATTGGAAAAATAAATTTAGAAACGAAAATATATGATTAAAAATTATCAAAGAAGAATTGAAAATAAACTTATAATGCCTGCTTTGCAGTTTATGAATCGTGAAAAATCGAGTGGCATAATCCTTGCAATAGCTGTGATAATAGCATTGATTTTGGCTAATTCTCCCATTCATGAAGAATACGCATCGCTCTTAGAATACCATTTTGGATTTATCGTAAATGGTAAACCTTTCCTTAATTTTAGTGTTGAACACTGGATAAACGACGGACTCATGTCGCTTTTTTTCTTCATGGTGGGCTTAGAACTCAAGCACGAGTTTATAGGTGGCGAACTGAAAGATATTAAAAAAGTAACGATGCCCATTGTTGCTGCCGTTTTCGGAATGCTCGTTCCTGCACTGATTTACACTGCCTTCAATTTTGGTACAGATGTTTACCATGGTTGGGGCATACCTATGGCAACCGATATTGCCTTTGCCTTAGCGGTATTATACCTATTAGGCGACCGCATTCCACTCTCTGCCAAAGTGTTTTTAACTACCTTAGCCATTGTAGACGACTTAGGTTCGGTGCTTGTTATTGCACTTTTCTATACATCGGAAATATCGTTTTTAAGTCTTGGGGTTGGACTTTTGTTCCTCCTTGTCATGTTCATAGGCAATAAAATGGGCATTAAAAACGTGTGGTTTTATGGCATTGTAGGCTTAGGTGGTGTTTGGGTGGCTTTCCTTATGTCGGGCATTCATGCTACCATTTCAGCGGTTTTGGCAGCCATGATGATTCCTGCCGATTCGCAAATAGCCGAACCAGCATTGGCAGCACGCTTGCGCAAACAATTAAAACGCTTTGAACAGACCGATGGCAACAATGTTGTAACCTTAGAACCAGAACAGGTAAAAATACTTTCACGCATGAGAACCGACTCAGAAAATGCCATTCCGCCTTCACAACGATTAGAACACGGATTGCAACCCTTTGTCGCCTTTGTCATTATTCCAGTCTTTGCACTTGCCAACGCTGGTGTTTCCTTCCTCAATATGGACGGCAGCATACTTTTTTCCAATCATGTTGCATTGGGCGTAATGTTTGGTTTGTTAGTCGGAAAGCCTCTTGGCATAGTGCTTGCCGTATGGCTGACCGAAAAATTAGGTTTGGGCAAACGCTCACGAAACATGACGTGGCAACGCATTATAGGCATCGGCTTTTTAGCGTCCATAGGGTTTACCATGTCTATGTTTATCACCATGTTGGCTTTTAACGACCCTACCCAACATATTCAGGCTAAGGTTGGTATTTTTGCCGCATCAATTTTAGGTGGCGTTATGGGTTATGCTATCTTGAAAAAGAACTAATTTGCCCACTATTATTTGGTTGTTTCACGAAAAATAAAGATATTTGCAAGTCAATCATTAATAGGAATCGAAATAAAATGAAAAACTTTAATTTGCACAATCTATTGAAGAAATGTATCTTAACCTTGCTTTGTCTGAGTATGGGCGTAGCACTTTATGCAACCGACAAGAACGGTAAGACACGAGTTGGCGTGTTCGATGGGCATGGTGGGTCGCAAACTTGCATTTGGGAAGCAGTGGCAGCCATTCAAATAGACCCCGATATGACGGTTAGAACGTTTACCACTGCCGACATAGCCAACGGAGTTTTAAAACAATTGGACGCTATCATTATCCCTGGTGGAGGCGGTTCAACAGAGTATTTAAACATTGGTACTGAAAATTTGAAGCGCATTCGTGCCTTCATTGAATCGGGTAAAGGGGTAGTAGGCATTTGTGCTGGCTCGTATATGTTCTCCGATACGCCCGATTATGCTTGTATGCGCATTAACGGAGCAAAGGCTATCGATATAGAACACGACAATCGTGGGCATGGCATTGCAAAGTTTTCTCTGACCGAAGAGGGCAAAAAGCTATTTCCAGAATTAGCCGCTCGCCCACTCTCTTACGTTCTTTACTACGAAGGTCCTGTATTTGTGAAGAGCGACAACATCAAAATACCTTACCAAACATTGGCTATTATGGAAAGTGATGTACACGAAGAGGGCGATGCGCCAACAAATATGACCAACAATAAACCATTTTTCATAGCCAACGAGTTGGGCAAAGGGCGTGTGTTTAGTAGCATAGCCCACCCCGAAGCCACTCCTGGCATGCTGTGGTTGATACCTCGTATGGTGCGTTGGACACTCAAAATGCCTATCAAGGCGTATAAAAATCGTGTGGTAAGACCCGATATATATAATAAGGAGATACTCATGACAAAGGCTGATTTGAAGAAAGAACACGATTTTTTCAATACTTTCCTTTACGGAACGCCTGCGGAGAAGATAGCAGCCTTAGACTGGTTGCAGTCTGTTCGCTCATGGGACGCAAAGCGATGGGTGCAAGGTTTACTCTTCGATGATAGTCCGTTGGTGCGCATTCGTGCTGCCAAATTCATTGCTGAAACCGATTACCTCACTTATTTGAAGGACGTTGAAGCAGCTTATAATTCGGAAAAAGACCCTAAGACAAAGGCTGAAATCAAAAAAAGTTTAGACAATTTGAAAGCATTGCTGCCTTAAACAAAAAAGCAGTAATTAGCCTCCAAAAGGCGAAACATACTCCCAAAACAGTGATATTGCACTGTGGAGAGTGCAATAATTAATAAAAATTGCACTTTTCACAGTGCAATTTTGTATATTTGCAATTGTAAAAGTTTATAAGAGAGCTTTTAACAATGCACGATTTAAAATATTTTGGTTATGAATTTACAACTTACACAATATATGCGCACCAGAGTTGAAAGTGTTTCTACCAACTTTCATCGCTATCTTTACACTAAAATCAATTGGAAACGACAGATGTTTGGTTTGGTGGGTCCTCGTGGTGTGGGCAAGACAACAATGTTTCTGCAATATATCCGTGAAAATGAACAAGAAAAAAAGATGTTTTATGCTACTGCCGACCATGTTTATTTTTCTTCGCACACGCTTATAGAATTGGCAGATGAGTTTGTAAAAGAAGGTGGGCAGCAACTTTTCATTGACGAAATACACAAATATAGAAATTGGTCGGTAGAACTTAAAAACATTTACGATGCCCACCCCGACCTTATGGTAGCCTTTACAGGGTCGTCTATTCTTGATTTAGAAAAAGGAGAAGCCGACCTTAGTCGCCGTGCGCCCCTGTACCATTTGCAAGGATTGTCGTTTCGTGAGTATTTAGAATTGTTCAAGGGCATTAAAGTACCTACCTATTCGATTGACGAGATTGTTAATCAAAAAGCTGCGCTCCCCATTGCGCACCCTTTACCACTCTTTACAGAATATTTGCATAGAGGTTACTATCCTTTTGGCAACGACCCTGAGTTTTTAATGCTTATGAATCAAATTGTAAACCAAACCCTCGAAGTTGATATTCCGCAGTTTGGAGAAATGAGTGTGGCTACTGCACGAAAATTAAAGAAACTTATGTCGCTTATTTCGCAAAGTGCGCCTTTCAAACCCGTAATGGATAAACTTTCAAACGCCTTAACCGTAAGTAGAAACACCTTGCCCGACTATTTTGTTTACATGGAAAAGGCAGGACTTATCACTCAATTAAGGGACGCATCAGGCGGAATGAGAGGTTTAGGGAAAATAGAAAAAGTTTATATCGACAATCCTAATTTGGCTTATAGCTTAGGTGGAGTGTCCACAGAGATAGGAAACATAAGAGAAACTTTCTTTTTCAACCAAATGAGAGTGGAAAATGATGTTACTTCTTCACGACTTTCCGACTTTGAAATCAATGGTATGACTTTTGAAGTGGGTGGTAAAAACAAGACTCAAAAGCAAATTCGTGATGCAAAGTTGGGCTTTATCGTCAAAGATGATATTGAGTTTGGAGCAAACAACATTATCCCTTTATGGGCATTTGGACTGAATTATTAAAGGTTCATTTATAAAACTTACAAAAAAATGGTCATTAGCTTTTCATTTTGCTAATGACCACTTTTTTATTTTGCCCTAATCAAGGAACTTTTTAGAACTCAAGCACCATTGTTTGACATGCTGTAAGGGAAATATTTTGAGTTAAATCAATGGTTTTACCCGTTGTTATGTCGCGTGCAGTGGTGTGGTTTCCAATAATTTCGGCATAGCGTTTCACGTCCATTTGGGCTGTTTGGTGCTTGCCATTTAACACGGTCATCACGGTTTTGCCATTGTATTGGCGTGCCAAAACGTAAATGCCGTGGAATGGAATAAACTGCGTTTGCTTGCCATGAATAATAACCTCGTTGCCTTTGCGCCAATGCAATAAGCGTGAAGTGTAGTCGAATATGGCATTTTCCATTTCGGTACGTCCTTCACGAGTAAACTTATTGGCTTTGTCGCCTGCAAATCCACCTGGGAAATCCTTACGTACATAGCCGTCAGAAACTTCTTTTGTACCGTTCATCATGACTTCCGTACCGTAATAAAGTTGTGGAATACGATTCATAGTAAGCAAAAGCGCGTATGCTTGTTTGAGTGCCAAGGTATCATTACCATTGCCGAGGAATCGGTCGGTATCGTGGTTTTCAATGAATGCCATAACGCTTGATGGGTCTTTGTAGAGGTAATCGTAGCAAAGAGAATTGTAAATGCGGTTCAAACCCTTCCACCAATCGTCTGTTTCCTCGTTCTTTGCCATTGAAAGGCGGTCGAAAAAGGCAAAGTCCATGACAGTTTTAAGGTAGCTATTCTCATCAGAAAGTTTGCTATCCTTCTGCCATGCAGCCGTATAAGCAGGTTCTGTTACCCATGTTTCACCTACGGTGTTAAAGTTTGGATACTCCATATCGAGGCGTTTCATCCATTGTGCCATTGCCTTTCGGTCAGCGTATGGGTAAGTATCCATACGTATTCCGTCGATTCCAACAGTCTCTATCCACCAAATTGAGTTTTGAATAAGATACTGCATGACGTGTTTGTTGCGTTGATTGAGGTCGGGCATTGAACTAACAAACCAACCATCAACGGTTTCAGCCATATCTACTTTGCTTGCGTAGGGGTCGAGAACAGGCGTAAGTTTATAGGAAGTTTGCAAGCCATAGTTAGGATTGTTGAACCAATCTTTTGAAGGAATGTCCTTGTTCCATATATGATAGTCGCCACAATGGTTGAAAATCATATCCATTACAACTTTCATTCCACGCTCGTGGCACGCATCAATGAGGGCTTTGTACTCTTCATTTGTTCCGAAACGAGGGTCTACTCGATAATAATCTGTCGTTGCGTAGCCGTGATAAGTGCTAAATTTACCTCCGTCAGCTGGACGGTCGTTCTCCAAAACAGGCGTAAACCAAAGAGCAGTAACACCCAAATCAGTGAAATAATCTAAGTGTTGCATAATGCCAGCAATATCTCCGCCATGTCGAAGGCTCGGTTCGTTGCGATTGCAGAGCTGGTCTTGCATGCCCTTTACCACGTCATTCTTTTGATTTCCATTGGCAAAACGGTCGGGCATAAGCATATAAAGCACGTCCGAATTATCAAATCCCTTGCGCTGTTCGCCTGCCATAGAGCGTTCAAGAAGGTTATATTTTACCGTTGTTTTCTGCTTTCCAACTTTAAAATCAATGTTCATAGTACCCGCTTTTGCATCTTTCAAATTCAAATAAATAAGCAAATAGTTGGGCGAATCAAGACGAACAAGCGAGTCTATACGCACACCAGCATAATTAATCGTAACATCTGCATTCTTAATGTTATCGCCGTATGCCATTAATTGCAAAGAAGCGTCCTTCATTCCTACAAACCATGTTGTAGGTTCAAGTTTTTTTATTTCTATTTTCGCATTGATACTAAGTGCTAAGAAGCAAAGCGAGAAGAATAATGTAAGTCGTTTCATATTGATTTTTTATAAATTAATCGTGTAAAATGAGGGCTGTTTGTGCATCAATCATTACTTCGCCACCTTCCATTTCGCCAATTCCAGCTTCATCAACCACACCATTGTTGGCAACGATAGTGTACTTTCCGTTCGGAATATTTATGGTTTGAAGATTTGTACTTCCATTTAAGACCACATAAATATTGTTCCACTTATCGCCACCTGCATGATTTTTCAAACGGAAAGCTACCAAACAATCTTGTGTAGGGAAAAATTCCAAATGCTTACGCACAAGTTCAGCACTGCCAAGGCGGAATGCTGGGTGAGCTTTGCGCAAATGAATGAGTCCTTTATAGTAAGCGAATACTTGTGGATAAGTCTTTAAATTATTCCAATCCAAATGGTTTATTTCGTCAGGCGAGTTGTAAGAATTATGCACCCCCTTCTTATCACGCAGCATTTCTTCGCCCGATAACATGAACGGAACACCTTGTGAGGTGAAAACGGCAGTTTGTGCCAATTGGTTTAAGCGTATTAATTCGTCCATATCATACGCTGCTTCAGGAATAGAGGCTTTGATTCTGTCTACCAAACACATATCATCGTGGCAGCTAACGTAAGAAATCATTTGCGTAGGCTCATTAGCCCATGGTTCTTTCGAGTAGTTTACTTTTGAATAATCTACTTGTGGGTGGGCTATCATACCTGCTATACCAGCCTTAATGCTTTCCTCAAAGCCTGCAATTCCTCCAAGGAATGCGGCTTGTTTGTCATCGTTAAATGGACCACGGAGAGCGTCACGCAACTCGTCAGAGAAGGCTGCAATGCCTGGCATCTGCTTCATATTGGCTTTAACAGCGAGCTTTTCGGTTGGATAAGCGCATTTTCCTGCACTCCAACCTTCGCCATAAATGAAAACATTGGGGTTAAATGCGGTAAGTTCATTTCGGATAATATTCATCGTTTCAATATCATGAACGCCCATAAGGTCTACTCTAAAGCCATCAATATGGTATTCTTTCATCCAATATTTCATACTTTCGAGCATAAATTCACGCATCAAAGGTTTTTCAGAAGCGGTTTCGTTTCCACACCCAGAGCCGTTACTTGGCTTTCCGTCTGCCGTGTATCGATAGTAAGCCTTGGGGAAAGTGCGTTCAAAATTGCTACCTTCGATGTCAAATGTGTGATTGTAAACCACGTCAAGAATGACACGAATGCCTGCTTTATGCAAAGCTTGTACCATTTGTTTAAATTCAAGAATACGGCGAGAAGGCAACTCTGCATCGTTCGAATAACTGCCTTCTGGTACATTATAATTCAATGGGTCGTAGCCCCAATTGTATTGTGGGTCGGTTGTATTGCCCTCATTGACAGAAGCAAAGTCGTAAGATGGAAGAATATGAACAGCATTGATACCCAATTCTTTTAAATGTTTAATAGCTTTTTGCTCGGTCAAAGCAAGGAATTTTCCTTTATTCATCAACCCCGAAGATTTATCAATAGAGAAATCACGATGGTGCATTTCGTAGATAATCAAGTCAGTTGGATTCTGCAAAACGAGTATATCGTCGTTTTCCCAACCTATAGGATTGGTTGTTTTCATATCAATGATAGCACCACGCTGCCCGTTACAGCCCACTGCTTTAGCAAAAACTCCTGGAGTTTCGCCTTTACCAATGTCAAAAGTATAAAATTTACCTTTTAAATCGCCATTGATAGTAGCTTGCCAAACATTCTCTGATATTTGTTTCATCTTTACTTTCTTTTCAGCTTTTCCTCCTCTGCCTACTGCATATAAACGAATGGTAGGTTTCTTGGGTGCATTCAACTTAAAAGTTGTCTGCTTTGGAGTGTAGTTTACTTCGTTGAAAACATTCTGTGCTTGTGCTGTCAGCGTAAACAGAAAAGTTGCCATTAGCGTGATTATGCTGTATTTTGATTTCATACCAGTTATACTTTTACTTTGTTAAGTTTCCTATTTTATTTAATAAAGCAATCCGTTTATTACATCTTTGTTAGTGTTCACATCGTTCTTCGCCATTCCAACGTGCCTCTAAAGATACGGCAAAGCCACCACCAGGTGCCATTGTCAGCTTCAAGACATCGCCTTTCTTCACTTTCTTATGTGTGATTTTGTAGGCTTTAGGGTTCTTTTCGTAATGCGCATTCTTTGCATCTTGATAAATCGTACAATCGTATGAATAATTTTCGTCAAGGAAATCGAGTTTCAAAACACTCTTGTGTCCGTTCTCATCGCACTTTCCTCCGATGTACCAATCATTTGTTTTTTTATCTCGACGAGCCACTGTGATGTAATCGGCAGGCTCTGCTTCCAAATAAATTGTTCTGTCCCAATCGCAAGGAACGTCCTTAATGAATTGGAAAGCATCGTTGTATTTCTTGTAATTCTCTGGTAAATCGGCTACCATTTGCAGCGGACTGTACATGGTAACATAGAGTGCCAATTGCCCAACGAGGGTAGTGTGAACAAAATTCGGATTGTCGCTCCATGTATTCAATTGGGTTTCAAGTATTCCTGGAGTGTAATCCATCGGTCCACCTTGCAGTCTTGTGAACGGAAGGATTACCGTATGGTCAGGTTTACTTCCGCCAAATGCTTCATATTCTGTACCTCTTGCACTTTCGTTTCCAACCATATTAGGATAAGTTCTGCACAATCCTGTTGGGCGAACTGCCTCGTGTGCATTCACCATAATATGATGTTTAGCGGCTTCTTTCACAACGTGCATATAGTGATTGTTCATCGGTTGTGAAAAATGGTATTCGCCTCGTGGGATAATATCGCCTACATAACCTGTTTTAACGGCATCGTAACCATATTTATTCATCAAGTTAAACGCTTTTTCAAGGTGGCGTTCATAGTTCAAAGTGCTTGAAGATGTTTCGTGGTGCATCATCAATTTCACACCTTTTTCGTGCGCATACTTGTTCAAATAGGCGATATCGAAGTCGGGATAAGGGGTAACGAAGTCGAAAACATAGTCTTTTGAATGTCCAATCCAATCTTCCCAACCTATGTTCCAGCCCTCAACCAACACTTGGTCGATGCCATTTTCTGCTGCAAAGTCGATGTATTTCTTTACGTTTGCCGTGGTTGCACCATGTCGTCCGTTAGGTTTTGCCTTACTATAATCGGTTTCTCCGAGTTTCACAGAAGGGTATTCATCGGTGTAACTCCAACTGCTTTTGCCCACAATCATTTCCCACCACACACCAACATATTTGGTTGGGTGAATCCAACTGGTATCTTCTATTTTGCAAGGTTCGTTCAAATTAAGGATAAGATTGCTTGAAAGCATATCTCGAGCATCATCGCTGACAAGAATTGTGCGCCATGGAGTTTGACAAGGGGTTTGCATATAGCCCTTCATGCCTGTTGCATCAGGGGTTAGCCAACTCTCGAACACCATGTTTTTGTCGTCCAAATTAAGGTGCATGGTTGGGTAATTGATGCACGCAGCCTCATGAATGTTGATGTAAAGACCATCGTCCGACTTCATTTGCAAGGCAGTTTGCACACCTGTTTCAGAGAATGTAGCCACCGAAGAGTTACCCCAATTCACAGCATCGTGAAACTTTCCACGAATTTCCGACAATCTACTCTCTTGTGTTTCCTGTTCTTGCGTATCGTAATCGCCCGGTAACCACCATGCTTTATGGTCGCCAGTCATTTTAAACTGCGTATGTTCTTCCTTTATAACAAAGTAATTCAAATCCTTTTGTTGTGGAAATTCGTAGCGGAAACCTACTCCGTCATCGTAAACACGGAAACGAATTATCATTTCACGATTGGTCTTTTCTTGTTTCAAAGTAACTGCCAATTCGTTGTAATGGTTGCGTATTTCCTCTGTTTCGCCCCAAACAGGCTTCCATGTTTCGTCGAAAGTAGAAGTTTTACTATCTATAAGTTTAAAACCGTCCATTAAGTCGGTTTCTTCTTTTCCTTTGCTTGCGTATTTACTTTTTGCCAATTCCAATCCGAGGAAAGAATCGTGTATCACACGAGTGTGCTTGTAAGCCACACGGTAGTAAGGTTTACCGTTCGCAATATTGAACATCAAGAATACATTTTCATTAGGCGAGCGCAATATTCTACTCTCTTCGCCCATATCAACTCCGATAGTTTGCGCCATAGCCATGAGCGAGCAAATCGCAAAAACAATCAATATCTTCAATCTTTTCATACCCTCTTTTTCTTTATCCTTATTATACGAGCAGTGGGACGTAGCAAAATACGTCCCATTTCTCTCTTCTTTTTATCGTCCAGAACTTACAATTAAGTCTGAAATAGTATTGTTAAAATCTTTATTCTTCATCAGTTGCTCAATGCTAACGTGCATTCGGTATCGCCAATAGTGTTTTGGATTGGCAGGAATGTTTACACGTTCGGCATCGGCATCAGCCAATCTTAATCTTTCATCTATGCTCATCCAGTCTTGAATACCGAGAATACAGAGCATACTTGGCGATGTTAAATGTCGGTCTACAATGTCTTTTGCCAACCAACCTGGCATTGGGTGTGGCGCAGGACCGCCTTGGTGCAACATACTATTATAATAGTCTTGCGCACGTTCCCAATCTTCGTCCCACCATTGGCGCAGGGTTGCCATATCGTGGGTTGATATTGTGCTGACACTTCCGTATGGGTTTGCCCCCAAATAACCAAAGCGAACTTTCGGGTCTTTTGGCATTGCTTGTATTTCAAGGCTCAATATGCGCAATTCTTTCATTACCCAATCTACGCAATCAGGAACCATTCCTAAGTCTTCAGCACACACCAACATACGTGTAGCATTGACCAGTCGTGGCAATTTCTTCATTGCTTCCTGATACCAATACTGGTTGTTGCGACGATAGAAGTAATCGTTATAAAGCGTATTGAACACTTGTTTGTCGCAATCGTAAAGACTTTCGTAAATGAAATCCATCTGAACGCTGATGCGTGGGTGGAATTTATTTGGGTCTTTATGGTCGCGAACGAAAAGTACATCGCTTATCAAAGCATACAAACCATCACGAATCCAAATATCTTTTTCGGTTTCCATGCCATGGAAAGCAGCCTCCACCTTGCGTTGGGTGTCGTATTCAGCTTTCATCTTATAGCGGTCGCCCCATGTACGTTCCAAATAGCGTTCACGAACCTCGTCGGCGTGTTCACGGAAGATGCGTGCCAACACCCAATCGGTAATGAATGGTTCGGTGAAAAGTTCTTCTTGCCAGTGCAATCCGTAACCTTCTATCTCTTCACGGGTCATTCCCAATGAAGGAGCAAACTGTCCTAACAAACCATGTACGGCATGTACTGGAATTTCCCAAATACGGAAGAAACCTAAAACGTGGTCAATGCGGTAAGCATCAAAGTAGTTAGCCATATTTTGGAAACGTCTTATCCACCAACGACAATCGTCTGCTATCATGGCGTCCCAATTGTAGGTTGGGAATCCCCAATTTTGACCATTAACAGAGAAATCATCGGGTGGCGCACCAGCTTGCCCATTCAGATTAAAATAGCGTGGTTCTGTCCATACATCGCAGCCATTACGGTTTACACCGATTGGAATGTCGCCTTTGAAAATAACACTTTTTGAAGTAGCATACTCGTGAACTGCCTTTAATTGACTGCTCAATATAAATTGAATATAGTAATAAAGTTCAACTTCTTTGTATGCTTCTTTCTTCGGTGTTGACAAATCTTTACGGTCTTCTTCGTTCCATTGCTTATGGTCAGCCCATTGATTAAAGTTAGCTGTACCATACTTTTCTCTCAGTGAGCAGTATTGAGCATAAGGAACAAGCCAGCTTTCGTTTTCTGCAAAGAATTTTTTAAACTCTTTGCTATCCAATGCTTTCTCGCCCTCTTGTTTGAAAATCAGTTTCAAATACTCGTTTTTAGCGTTGTTCACACGCTCATAATCCATTTGAGGAAGTGCATTTAGCTCTCTACGCTCTTTCTCGAAACGTGCTTTTTGCTCTTTATCCTTCAATGCTGGCAAACTATTTAGGTCAACATATTGTGGGTGAAGTGCAAAAATTGAAATACAGCTATACGGATAAGAATCTGTCCATGTGTGAGTTGTGGTTGTATCGTTGATAGGAAGTATTTGCAAAACCTTTTGATGGGTCATGCTTACCCAATCTACCATCTTCTTTAAGTCGCCAAAGTCGCCAACTCCAAAACTATCGTTTGAACGCAAAGAGAACAGAGGAACAAGCGTACCAGCTACACGAACAGGAGCTAACGTGAAACGAGCCTCATCTAACTCATAGATAATGGCATCGCCATCTTCCATTTTAGGCAACTCAATGGTGCGATTCATGCAGTTTTCCCACATTGGAGAATACTCCTTATCGGGATTTACAATAATGAATTTAAACTCTAATTTATTGTCAGCCAATCGACTAACATCTAAAGAAACCGCCCACTCATTGGTAGCCACTTCTGTCATTTTCAGCGCATTTTTCTCCTTCCATGCGCCCATAATAGGGTCAGAACCGATGAGATAGAGCTGGTCACCAGCAACCAATTGTGGCGCACGAACCTTTAAGCAAACATATCTGCCATATTTTTCCAATTTCAAAGACTCTATCTTTGCGTTCACCACACAATTGGTGATTGCCGAAGTGTAAAGATAAGCATTATCAGGAATTTCACGCCAATGGTCGAAAATCTTATAATTTCGCGCATTTGTCGAATTGAAAGCAACACGATGAGGCGCCATGCTCCATCCTCTTCTTTCCTCGTTATCGCCCACATAGACGCTATAATAGTAATCGAGTTCTGTTCCAGGCTTCACTTCTTTATTTATTTCAACCGTCCAAAGAAAGCCATCTTGAGTGTGCATGCGGTATTGGCAAACTGATTTATCGCCCAATTCCTTACAGTTGAGAATATTTAGGACTAATTCTTGTCCGTAATATGTTTTATATTCAATGCTAAATTGTAAATTCATACAGCGGTTATTATTTTTGCCAAAGGTAAGCATAATAAAATAAAATAGCAAAATCTTCTTGCAACAAATTTATTCCACTTTATGCAAACGATTGCAATAGCTATAATTATTGTACCAGCATTCAGTTACAAAGGCATATCAAGTTGAGTATAAATATTTCATTGAGAACACAAAACTATCTAATTATTTTCTTTTTGCACAAAGAAAATAATAAAACCTATTGTTTTAAACTACAAAACAGCCTATTTTGCCACTCAAAAGAGCCTATTTTGCCACTCAAAAGAGCCTATTTTAAAAACAAGAGCAAAAAACATTGATTTAATTTGAGAACAATTTGCACGATAATTCAATTATTTTTCAAAAAAATATTCAAAAATTTATTCACCGAGATTCCACTTTTATTGCGTCCATCATTCTGTTGTGTGGCTTTTTTTATGGGAGAATTTTGTTTGAGGAAAGCGAAGAATGTTGCAGGAGAAAAGAAAAGAATAGAATTAGGCAAAGTAAAGAATGGAAAAGAGAAAGCGAAAGAATGGAAATGAGAAAGCGAAAGAGTCACGTTTTCTGTGGCTTGCGCCCTTGTTCGTGGGAGTTTCGGACTGGTCGGACTGGTCGGACAAATCAGACTTGTCCGACTTGTCCGACTTTGCTTTTAAAACAACCCCACATCAGACCCGTCCGACAAGTCCGACTCGTCCAAAAAACTAAAATCCCCCAACTCCCTTCAAAATAAAAAAGGAGCAACTTCTTACGAAATTGCTCCTTTTCTTTATAATTTTCTTACTTAAACGATTAGCTATATCTTAATATTTGCCCATCAACAAGTCGGGTATAAATGCCCAAATGGTTGAGTTTACAAAGTTGTTCCTTTGTTATGCCGTGCTGTTTTGCAATTGATTCCAATGTTTCGCCTTCTGCCACCTTGTGGTAAAGAATCTGACTATTGCTTGTTTGCGCTTGACTTGGGCGGCGTGAAGAATAATCGGTTGATACGTTCTGGCTCTTATATGACGAACGACCAGTACCTTGAATGTTCTCACGAGAATAGCCTGGGCTTGCAGCTTTACCACGAAGTGCTGTTGCACGTGCTGACTCGCTTTCCAAAGTGCTACGACGGAACGTATAAAAGTCGCCTGTTACGTCTTGATGAGGAAAATCGAAAAGCAAAGCAGGGTTGATAGCTACACCTGCGAGGCGTGTTTCGAAGTGAAGGTGAGAACCTGTTGAACGTCCTGTATTACCACCGAGAGCAATAGGTTCGCCTGCTCTAACAATTTGATTGGCATGTACAATTTGTTTTGAAAGGTGTCCATAATAAGTTTCAAGCCCATTATTATGGCGAATAATAACATATCTTCCATAGCCTCGTGGTTCATTTCCTACGACACGCACTTTGCCTGAGAATGCAGAACGTATGGTATCGCCAATATAAACCTTAATATCAAGTCCCTTATGAGCGCGTCCCCAACGGCGTCCGTAGTTACTTGTTACGACACGGCTTGGTGTTGGCATGTGGAAACCACGCAAGTCTATTTTATAAACATCAGGAAGATAGCCAGAAGCGTGTGTGCGGCTATTGCTCCAATCACTATAAATAGAAGCTGATGGGTTGGCTATTTCTTCAGATTCTTGCAAGCGATTGATTACAATTGTATCCAAACTCTTTGTACGACGATCTACCGGCGATTGGCGTGCAATCAAGTCTTGGGCGCAAGCAGGAACTGCTATAAATCCCAAAAGAGCCGATAATCCTATTGTTTTTACAAATTTCTTCAAAGTCATTGTTTACTTATCTATTCGGTTAAGAATGAAAATCGAAACATAATATAGTTACGATTGGGTTTAAATGAACACGTTAACCAATACAAAAAGTTAACGATTTATTTCACAAACGTTGCAAAGATAAGTAATTTCTTTTATAAATACTTTCCCCTTAACAGTTTTTATTGCAATTATATTTCATGGTGTTGCTTTGCTAAGAAAAAATGTTTTTAGACGAAAATCCCTTTATATTAGGCTTTTTCAATTATATTTGTAATAATTACTAAGATATTGCAGCCCAATTTATATTAGTATTTCTTAACTCTTTCAATCGATTCCAAAGTAAAGAATATTCACTTTTTGAGCAGGTTGGGTCGTCTTCTATAATGCGCTTAGCCTCATCTCGTGCCATTTGCACCAACTGTCCGTCGCGTGCAATGTCGGCAATTTTTAAATCGAAAGCAATACCACTTTGTTGCGTTCCTTCAAGGTCGCCAGGTCCACGGAGTTTCAAATCGGCTTCAGCTATCTCGAATCCGTCGTTGGTATCACACATAATTTCAATGCGTTTGCGTGTCTCTGTGGTTAATTTCTGATTGGTAACGAGTATGCAATAGCTTTGTTCTGCGCCACGTCCAACACGTCCTCGCAACTGGTGGAGTTGGGAAAGTCCGAAACGTTGCGCATCAAGAATGACCATTACACTGGCATTAGGAACGTTCACGCCTACTTCTATGACCGTTGTAGCCACCAATATTTGAGTTTTTCCCTCGACAAAAAGTTTCATTTCTGCCTCCTTTTCCTTGTCTTTCATCTTCCCATGAATCTTGCTCATGCTGCATTCTGGGAACACTTCCTTTAAGGCTTCATAGCCACTTTCAAGGTTTTTAAGGTCTATTTTCTCACTTTCTTTTATCAAAGGGAACACAATATAAACTTGGCGACCCAACTGAATTTGCTTGCGAATGCCATCGTAAAGACTTACTGTTTGGGTGTCAAACTTATGAATTGTTTGTATCGGTTTGCGTCCAGGAGGCAGTTCGTCAATCACACTCACGTCTAAATCGCCATAAATAGTCATGGCTAAAGTGCGTGGAATAGGCGTTGCTGTCATCACAAGTACATGGGGTGGATTTTCATTCTTGCTCCATAGTTTGGCTCTTTGTGCGACTCCGAAACGGTGTTGTTCGTCTATGACTGCCAAACCTAAATTATTGAATTGCACTTTATCTTCTATAATAGCGTGCGTTCCCACAATAATATGAATCGAACCATCAAGGAGTCCGTCTAAAACTTCCTTGCGTTTTTTGCCTTTTACAATGCCTGTTAAAAGTTCAATGCGCAGATTCATGCCTTTCAAAAAATCTTTTAGCGTTTGCACATGTTGCTCTGCTAAGATTTCAGTAGGTGCCATTAAGCACGCTTGAAAGCCATTATCAACTGCTATTAACATTGACATAAGAGCCACAAGTGTTTTGCCTGAACCTACATCACCTTGCAAAAGTCGGTTCATTTGCTGTCCACTGCCCATATCAGCACGTATTTCTTTCATCACACGCTTTTGAGCATTGGTGAGTTCAAAGGGCAGATTGTGCGCATAAAACCAATTGAATTGTGCGCCAACTTTCTTGAAATAAAGTCCACGATACTTGCGTCTGTGGTCGCTGGCATACCTTAATATATTGAGTTGAACGTAAAAAAGTTCTTCAAATTTTAGGCGAACTTTCGCACGTTGCGTGTCTTCTATCGACTTAGGATAATGGATTCTACGCACAGCTTCGTTCCTTGAAATCAAGTGTAAGCGTTCCGTTATAAAATCAGGGAGTGTTTCTGGCAAGGTGGTAGTCAGTTTTGTAATGAGTGTTTTGGTCAATTTCTCTATGGCACGCGATGTTATTCCTGCCTTTTTCATCTTTTCTGTGGTGATGTAAAAAGGCTGCATTCCCATGTCGTTGAGTTGCAATTCTGACGCCTCGTCAATATCTGGGTGTGAAAAATTGAACCTTCCGTTGTAGACAGTGGGCTTTCCGAAGACAATGTATTCCTTCCCTATGATATAGTTTTTGTAGATATATTGCGAACCATTGAACCAAACGAGGTCGCAAACGCCGTGCCCATCGCTGAAATGAGCCACAACTCGTTTCTTTCTTTTGCCCATTTCAAACTCTTCAAAGCTAAGGATACGGCCTTTAATTTGAACAAAAGGCATATCAGGAACTAACTCTGAAATGAGGTAAACCTTCGTCCTATCAACGTATTTGTAAGGATAATATTCCAACAAATCACGATAAGTACTGATGCCAAGCTCCTTGCTTAGAATCTCTTTTTTGCGTGGTCCCACGCCTGAAAGGTACATTAAATCTTGTTGGAGTATATCCATTGTTTTTTATTTTTATTGGTTGGCTGCGATAATTTCAGCCACTTTCAAGTCGAATGGTGTTGTTATTTTGATGTTTTCGCTATTGCCTTCCACCAAAGAAACCTTACAACCAAACTGTTCCATAACGGTTGCGTCGTCTGTAAAAGTAGTTTGATAAGGTTGAGCGAATGCCATTTTTACCATTGCAATATTGAAAACTTGTGGCGTTTGCACACTTCTGAAGGCTGAACGGTCTACACTTTTCGAATTTCCGTTTTGGTCTACTTGGCGCAAACTGTCGATAACAGGCAGCACAGGAATGGCAGCACACGTTTTTTGAGCCTCATCGAAGCAACGTTTGATGGTTTCTTCGGAAACAAAAGGGCGCACACCATCGTGAAAACCCACCAATCCGTCATCGCTATCAGGTATCATAGCCAAACCATTTTTCGATGATTCAAAGCGAGTTTCACCTCCATTTGCAACTTGATGTTCTATGTTGAAAGCATGTTTTTCGCATAATTCATGCCACATTGCTTGCTGGTTTTGAGGCAGAACCACAATAATTTTCATTTCCGCATCATAGTGATGAAAACGCTCAATGGTGTGCATCAACACAGGTTTCCCATTGATTGGAAGAAATTGTTTGGGCATTTCGCTACCCATTCTCAACCCTTTTCCGCCTGCAACGATTACGATATAATTCATCATTTCAAAACTTTAATGCAGTTTCATCATCTCTGTGATGAGCATAGCGTCCTTGATTTCCTTCGCATTAGCCTCTGAAGTGAGTTGCGCTAATATTGCAAAGCCATACATAAAGGCAGCAGCAGGACCTTTTCCTGTGGTAATATTCTTATCTATTGTACATAATTCGCCTGTATGTTCTGCACCTGTTAATCGTTTTTCAAAGCCTGGATAACACGTTGCACGCTTACCTTTCAAGGCACCAACTGAACCTAAAACCATAGGACCCGCACAGATTGCACCTAACTTTTTGCCTGCTTCATTGTAAGCAACGAGCAGAGAACGCAGTCCATCGTGTAGGTTTAAATTAGCCGCACCAGGCATTCCGCCAGGTAAAAGGAGCATATCTGCGTCCATAAAATCGGCAGTTTCGGTAAACAAAAGGTCGGCTTTCATGGTTACACCATTAGCCGATTCCACCATTAAACTGTCAGAAATACTTACAGTTTTCACTTCTACTCCACCTCGGCGGAGAATATCTACGGGTGCCAAAGCCTCAATATCTTCAAAGCCATTGGCAAGAAATTCATATACCTTTGCCATATATTTTTTGCTTTATTCTTTAAAAATCCAACTTAATTCGCTATTTTTGCAAGGAAAAGGGTCTACTTTATTGACAACACAATAGATAAAAAGTGTTTCTTGCCCCATATTCTTTGCATTCTAACGCACATGCAAATATACAAAATTATTCATGATTGAGCGAAAGAGTGATACAGAAAAGATGTACAAAATAGTGCAGAAAAAAGGTTAGCAGACCATAAAACAAGAAATGATATGTCGAAAAAGAAACTTAGTTTTGCTATTTTTGGCAACGATAGACAAGCCTTAGAAACAGTACATATATGGGAGGTGCTTGACTATTTAGCCAAGCGTGAAGCCGAAATTTACATGGAAGAAGGTTTCTACAACGACCTTTGCAAAGACTTAAACGAAGATATTCATGTTTCAGGCGTGTTCGATGGTGCCAATTTTAATACCGATTATGCGATTTCATTAGGCGGTGATGGAACTTTTTTGCGTGCTGCCAGCAAAGTGGGAGCAAAACAAATTCCTATTATCGGAGTCAATATGGGGCGTTTAGGGTTCCTCGCTAACATTTCCCCAAGCGAGATTAAAGAAACGTTAGACGATATTTATAACGGCAGTTTCGACATTGATGAACGTGCTATTATTAAGTTAGAATCGGAAAGCGAAATCATCGAAGCCTATCCTTATGCCCTTAACGACATTGCAATCCTTAAGCGTGACAATGCGTCTATGATTACAATTTACGTCAATATCAATGGCGAATATCTTGTAACCTACCTTGCCGATGGGCTTATCGTCAGCACTCCAACGGGTTCAACGGCTTATTCGCTGTCGAATGGAGGGCCAATTTTAGTGCCACACAGTGCGATTTTGAGTTTAACCCCTGTTGCCCCTCACAGTTTAAACATTCGTCCGATTGTTTTAAACGACAATGTTGAAATAAAAATAGAGGTCGAAAGCCGCAGCCATAACTTCCTTGTTGCCATTGACGGAAGGTCAATCAACTTGCACGAAGGAACTGTTCTAACCATTCATAAGGCTCCTTTTGTAACACGAATCGTTAAACGTCGTGGGCATAATTATTATTCTACATTGCGTAAAAAACTCATGTTGGGTGCTGACTCACGCAAATAATAGATAAAAAACGGATTGTCTGACACAAATTAAGAATGAAATTAAGTAACATATTTAAGATTCCTAAAACAAAATATACTGCCAAAGAAATTCTAAAATGGTTGTGGGTGGCATGGAAAGGCAACCGATTACAAGCCTCTCTCAATGCTTTGATAGGATTGCTTGGTGTGATTGTTTCGCTTTCTTCGGTATGGGCTGTGCAGCATGCCATAGATGTTGCATCGCACGAAGTAAAGGGTGAAATCATCACAGCCGTATTACTCATGGGCGTTTTGATACTTTGCGACTTTGCATTGAACATCACTTCGGTTTGGATACGCAACCTTTTAGGGATAAAAGCACAGAACAGAATGCAACAAAAACTATTAGACCGCATTCTCCGTTCCGAATGGAAAGGCAAAGAAAGTCATCATTCAGGCGATGTGCTGAACCGCTTAGAGATTGACGTTGCTAATGTTGTGAACTTTTTAACAGAAATCATTCCCAACTCATTGTCTACTTTGGCACTCTTCTTGGGGGCGTTTTTCTATCTTTTTGCAATGGATTGGCGGTTGGCAATCGTTATTGTTATTATGATTCCTATCTTCGTTGTGTTCAGCAAAATCTACATGAGACAGATGCGACACCTAACAAGTGAGGTAAGAAATTCCGACTCAAAGGTGCAAAGTATCTTGCAAGAAACCATACAACACCGTATGCTCATCAAGACATTAGAGGGTGATAGCGAAGCTGTAAACCGCTTGGAGGGAACACAAAGTGTATTGCGTAACAACATAGTACGCCGTACAAAATTCTCGGTTTTCTCTTATCTTGTTCTCAATCTTGGTTTTTCCATTGGCTATTTAATAGCATTTGGTTGGGCAGCCATACGACTTTCGGCGGGTACACTGACCTTTGGTGGCATGACAGCTTTCCTACAATTGGTCAATAGAATACAAAGTCCAGCTCGCCAATTGACTCGCTTAGTTCCGTCATTTGTATCAGTTTTCACCGCTGCTGAACGTTTAATGGAGTTAGAAGAAGACCCTTTAGAGGAGCAAGGCGACTCTATTGTTATGGATTCGCCATGTGGTGTACGTTTCAAGAATGTTACTTTTGCTTACGAAGATTCGGAAGATAATGTTATAGAACACCTTAATTATGACTTCTACCCTGGTTCTTGTACTGCCATTTTAGGCGAAACTGGTTCGGGTAAAACTACCTTAGTACGCATCATTCTTGCCCTTTTAAAGCCTATGAATGGCATGGTGGAAATATATAACAAGTTGGAAAATAAACAATTAAGTCCACTTTTGCGCACCAATTTTGTTTATGTACCACAAGGAAACACCTTGATGAGTGGAACTATACGCGATAATTTGCGATTGGGAAAAATCACAGCTACTGACGAAGAAATGAAGAAAGCGTTAAAACAGAGTTGTGCTGAATTTGTATTCGACTTGCCTAATGGACTCGAAACCGAATGTACCGAACAGGGAGGCGGACTCAGTGAAGGACAAGCACAGCGTATTTCTATTGCAAGAGCCTTACTCCGTAATCGCTCTATCATGCTTTTCGATGAAGCAACCTCAGCACTTGACCCTGAAACGGAACGTCAATTGCTCAAAAACTTGTTGGAAAAGCACGATAAAACCATCATTTTCATCACCCACCGACCAGCCGTTGTGGAATATTGCGACCAAACATTGACAATCGAAAAGCAACAACCGCACGTCTGAATCGGTCGCAAAGTCAGACTTGTCAGACTCTGTCAGACTCGTCCAATTTATTTTCAAAAAGAAACAACAATAAAAACAAAGATAAAATGAAAAGAATTATTCTATCAGCTATGCTCTTCGTAGCAACTTTCGCTACTGCCTTTGCACAAGATTTGGATAGTAAATATGCTACAAATCTATTGAAACCAGGTACAACTGCACCTAATTTTTCGCTCCGTACTGCCGATGGAAAAGACATAAAACTTGAATCTTTTCGTGGCAACTACGTTCTTTTAGACTTTTGGGCGTCATGGTGTCCTGATTGTAGAAAGGAAATTCCAGCGATGAAGCAACTATGGAACGATTTTATGAACTATAATTTTCGCATCATTGGCATTTCGTTCAATACCAATAAGGAAACTTGGGTGAAAACTTATTGGGACAAATATCAAATGAATTGGACACAAGTGAGCGAATTAAAAAAGTGGAAAAAGGAAACAACCATTGACCGTTTGTACAATGTGGAGTGGCTTCCAACCTTGTATCTCATCGACCCAAATGGAAAAATCATTCTCGGTACAGTCGAATTTGATAAACTTCGCAGCACCTTAGAGTCGTTAAAACCTCAAATGAAAACTTCGTCTGCCGACATTATGCCGCAATATGTGGGCGGAAAAGAAGCAATGGAAACTTATTTTAAGGAGTACCAACTTTACACCATTCCTACTCGTAAAATGCGCATTGAAGCCGATGTTGAAGTGGCATTCAGCATAGAATTTGATGGACAAGTTACTGGTGCGCGTGCTGTAAAAGTGAAGAATTTACAAGCAAAGAGCGATAAATTCAAGAAACTCAACGCTCAAAAGCAAGCTCAACTACTTGCTGAAGCTGAAAAACATTTCCGTGCCGAAGCCATTCGCTTGGTTGCTCGTATGCCTAAATGGACTCCTGCGACAAAAAATAACCGTCCTGTGAAAGAAAATTTATTAATTACCATTCACTTTGACCCTTTCTATAAAGGGATTAAAAAGTAGAATAAAGCAAACTCTCCCCAGCTTTTTTATATTGAAAGAAAGTTGGGGAGAGATTAAAATCTAATACATTAACCATTGTTGCCACAGGTAAAAGTCTTGCAAATCGGTAAGAATATGAAACAAAAGACCGATACCAAGTGGACGAATCCACCAAGGGAGATGCAATTTTTGTAAAGGAAGTACGCACATCAGCACATAAATAGCTACCATAAAATAAGAGTGCAAAGGGTGAAAACCCACGCTACAACGATACGGATTAAACATTGGCGTAGCTAAAAGGTGGTCTAAATCGATGAGGATTGTAGCCATTAAAATCCAAAAAGCCTTTATCTTTCGTTCACCTTTATAGAGTTGTGCAAACAAAAAAGGTGCGCCAAAATGTAGCCCATAATGCACTATTGCTCTTAAAATCGTCAATACCATTCGTCAGTTTTTTATTTTTATTGCGTGATATTTTATCTTTGTCCTTATTTTTGCCCTGCTACAAACCCTGTTGTCCATGCTGCTTGAAGATTAAAACCGCCCGTTATGGCATCAATATCAAGCACTTCGCCAGCAAAATAAAGTCCAGAACAAACTTTGCTTTCTAAGGTATTGGGATTGATACTCTTCAAACTTACACCGCCACAGGTAACAAATTCGTCTCGAAACGTACCTTTTCCTGCGATTTGATGCACGTCATTGGTCAAAGTTTCCACTAATTTATTCATCATTTTGCGCCCTACTTCTCCCCAACGTTTCTCCTTTTCTATATTGGAACGCTCCAAAAGATAACTCCAAACACGCGAAGGTAAATCGTAAGGACGCACATTTGCCACTTGCTTTTTTTGATTTAACAAAGCCAATTCCATCACATTTTGTTCTACAAGTTGGGCGTTTGTCTCGTTCACCCAATTGATAGCAACAGGCGATTGATAGTTTTGTTCTGCCAAATAGCGTGCTGCATACGATGAAAGTTTCAAGGTTGCAGGACCACTCATACCCCAATGGGTGATGAGCAATGCGCCTTGACTACGAAACTTCGTGGAAGGAATAGATAATTGAACAGGTGTTACAACTGCTCCCATAAGATTACAAAATGCTTTTTCTCTTATATTAAAGGTGAAAAGCGATGGTACAGGCTGTTCTATCTTGTGTCCTAAATCGGCTAAATATTGCAATCCGCCTATGCGTGGCGACCCTCCCGTAGTAATAATAACCTTATCAAACTGGCGTGGAGCTTTGTCTTTAAAATGCAATTCCAATCGATTGTTGTCCATTTTTTGTATCTTCGTCAGTACATGGTGTAAGTTTGTAACCACCCCCAATTTGCTTGCCGTATGCGTTAAACAATCAATAACCGATTGAGAACTTTGCGAACGAGGGAAAACACATTCATCTTCTTGCGTAACTAAAGCCACTCCGTGTTGTTCAAACCATTGAAAAGCATCTTTATTATCAAAGGTTTTGAACAATCGTTTCAGCAGTTTCTCGCCCCGTGGATAGGCTTGTTTTAAGTCGGATATATCGTTAAACGAGTTAGTAAGGTTGCATCGACCGCCCCCCGACACACCAACTTTAACCAAAACCCTTCCTGATTTTTCAAAAATGGTTACAACAGACTCAGGTTCAGCCTTCTTTGCCGCTATGGCAGCGAAGTGTCCTGCCGCTCCACCGCCTATGATTGCAATGTTACGCATATTGTTTTTATCGTGCAAATGTTATTTTTAATTCGTTTTGGCAAAGTTACAATATTTGCATTATGCACCGAAAAATAAGGAGTTAAAGGGAGTTAAGGTCACATCATAACACAATTGCAGCATGAAAGCCTTACGCCATTATGAAAGAAATCTACTTTCGTGGCTTGATATTTGTATGATGAATGGAAAATCAATATGGAAAGAAAAGTAAAATATGCCGTTCAAGGTCAAAGAACTCAATACGGTGCAGGTATAAAATACTCGTTCCGAAATCTTACAAACGGTGGAAGAACTCAAAACGGGTACATTTTTGAAACAAAAGGTAGCATATTAAGCCGAAGAATGTATCGTTTTCTTCATGAAAAAATTTGAGAGCGTTCAACTGAACGCTCTCAACCAACACAAAAACTAAACTAGACTTAACTAAACATATTCGTACAATTTTCTCAAATGGTACAAAATAGTACTGCAAAGGTAGTTCAAAAGATAAAAAAAACATTACTTTTATGCAATTATTTTGCAAAAGACTACCTTGTTTATATTTTTTTGGAGTTATAGACCAATAGCGCATCGAGTATTGTCATGGCTGCCATAGCCTCAACAATGGGTACTGCACGCGGCAAAACACATGGGTCGTGTCTGCCTTTTGCATTGATTATCGATTCGTTACCGTCTATATCAACTGTTTGTTGTTCCATTAAAAGTGTCGCAACAGGCTTGAAAGCTACTCTGAAATAAATATCTTCGCCATTGCTAATGCCACCTTGAATGCCTCCGCTGTGGTTGGTTTCTGTTTTTATACCATCGCCTTCAAGACTTTCTGTTTGGGCAAATCTATCGTTTTGCTCACTGCCTCGCCATGAACTTCCACTAAATCCTTCGCCATATTCAAAGCCTTTCGCAGCATTAATACTCAACATTGCTGCGCCCAATTGAGCGTGTAGTTTACCAAATTCAGGTTCTCCCAAGCCAATAGGGCAACCTTTTACCACGCAAGTGATGACTCCGCCAATGGTATCGCCCGCTTCTTTTACTTCTGTTATCAATGTTTCCATTGCTTGCGAAGTCTTGTTATCAGGACATCTTACGAGGCTTTTCTCCGTTTTTGAAAGGTCGTATTTGCTGTAATCCTTATCCAATGCTATGTTGCCAACTTGCGATGTAAACGCTGTTACACTGATGTTTTGCTTGCGCAACACGAGTTTTGCCAATGCCCCAGCTACGACTCTTGCCAACGTGATACGTGCCGATGCTCGTCCACCACCACGATAATCTCTTATGCCATACTTCTTAAAGTAGGTGTAATCGGCGTGCGAAGGTCGGAAAAGATGACGAATATCATCGTAATCAGCCGACTTTTGATTTCTATTTCTTACAATAAAACCTATTGGAGTGCCTGTCGATTTGCCTTCAAACACACCACTCAGCAACTCCACCTCATCGGTTTCGTTCCTATCGGTTGTGATATTGCTCTGACCAGGGCGGCGGCGGCTCAGTTCGTTTTGTATGAAATCAATATCAATTTCTATGCCTGGCGGCATTCCGTCTACGATTCCTCCAATTGCTGAACCGTGGCTTTCGCCAAACGTTGTCAGCGTATAAAGTGTACCAATTGCATTGGGCATATTTTCTTTCTATATTAAACTATTGGAGCGCATGATTTTACGCCCCAATGCCGTGTTTATTTGCAACAACAGCCGCCTTCTTTGCGACCTTCGTCATTACTTCCGCAGCCACAACCGCAACTTTCGTCGCCACTATAACAACCGCAACCGCTTTCGTTATCATGCTTCCGCAGCCACAACCGCAACTTTCGTCGCCACTATAACAACCGCAACCGCCTTCGTTACCATTGCTTCCGCAGCCACAACCGCAACCGCAATGAGGAGTATTTAAGCGGTCAAAAAATGCTTTTACTTCTTCTTCAGACGCATCTCTATTTTCTTTTACATGACCTTTAAACTTCAATTCTTTGCCAGCAAGGGGGTGATTGAAATCGGCTTTCACTTTATTATCAGTGATTTCAATGATTTTAGCCATAAAACGCTGACCTTCTTCATTTTGCAAAGGAATGACTGCGCCCTCGTAAACGTTCTCACTATCAAACTCGCCATTCATAGAAAATAGCGCTTTATCGAGTTCTAATACGTTCTCTTCGCTATATTCGCCGTAAGCTTTTCCCTTTTCTAAAACAAATTCAAAGTGTTCGCCAACAGGCGTTTTCAATGCTGCTTCTTCAAAATCAGGCAATGCCATGTCGCAATTAGAATAAAATTCTAACGGCATATTCTCTTGCGTTTTTTCAACTAAAACGTCGTTTCCGTTCTCAATGCTGTAGAGTTCGTAATCTACAGCCATAAATTTATGTAATTGATTTTCCATTCTTTATTTATCCTATATGTAAAAATTATTCTAAACAATATTCCTCCTACTCCAAAAACAAGATTATCCTTGAAGTTTAAGATTTATATTTTATGCAAAAATATTGCCAACGAGAGCAATACAAACTTGTTTGAATATTGCCGAGTGCAGCTATATTTTATGCAAAGTTACGATTAAAAACTGATATATCACCCTTTATGCAAACAATAAAAACAAAACGACAACCAAAATTAAGATTGCTTCGATTGTAAAATAGGCACTTTTGAGGTGCAAAATAGGCTCTTTTGGCGTTCAAAATAGGCTGTTTCGCTTTTCAAAACAGTTTCTATGCGTTCTAAGATACAAAAAATCCCCACAAGATAAGAGCTACCTTGTGAGGATTTTTTTATTTTATAGTATAATCGTTTTATGCCTCTTCCACCTCTTCGTCCTTTTCTTGTGGCAAGATAAGGTTGAGAAGTACACCAACAATAGCCGATAAGCCGATACCACTCATGGCAAAATTGCCCCAAGTAAGGATTGCTCCGCCAATGCCAATGGTAAGGGTTACCGAAATAATGATGGTGTTTCGAGTTTTATTCAAGTTTACTTTATGTTGAACAAGGTTCTGTATGCCCACTGAAGCAATCGTTCCAAAGAGCAACAACATGATACCGCCAAGCACCGCAGCAGGGATACTTTGCAACAAAGCACTCAACTTTCCGATGACAGAAAAGACGATTGCCGTAGCTGCCGAAATACGAATAACTTGTGGTTGGGTAATCTTTGTAATGCTCATCGCACCTGTTACTTCACTATAAGTGGTTACAGGAGGGCCACCAAAGAAGCTCGCTGCCAAACAAGCCAAACCATCGCCAAGCATAGTAAGGTGCAGTCCAGGCTCTTTAACAAAGTCTTTTTTAGCCACAGCAGCTACCACATAAACATCGCCAATATGTTCTATCACAGGCGCAATCGCTACGGGTATCATGAAAAGGAAAGGTTCCCAAGCAAATTGTGGCAAATGGAATTGAGAAATTGCGGGTGGAAGGGCAAACCAAGGCGCATTCATGACAGGGGTAAAATCAACTTCACCCATGCAAATTGCTACGATATAGCCCACTACAATGCCACAAACCACAGGTACAAGTTTTATCAATCCTTTGCCCAAAGTGAGGACAAGAATGGCTACTGTGAGCGATACACAAGCCAAAAGCCAATTGTTTTTCGCCATATCAACAGCCGAACCTGACAATGAAAGTCCGATTAAAATGATAACAGGACCAATGACAACAGGTGGGAAAAGTTTGTCTAAGAGTTTTCTTCCTTGCCACCTAATGAGTGCCGACATAATGAAATAGACCAACGATACCCCCACGATACCTGCTAAGGTTCCAGGCATTCCCCATTGTTTTGATGCGGAAATAATGGGCGCAATGAAAGCAAACGATGAACCAAGGAAGATTGGAACTTTACCTTTGGTAACTAAATGGAAGATAAACGTACCGATACCTGCGGTAAAGAGTGCTGTTGCTGGGTCAAGACCTACAAGCAACGGAACGAGAACAGTTGCGCCAAAAGCCACAAAAAGGAATTGTATGCCAACAACTGTTCGTCTGAATGGTGATAAATTAGTTGTGTTCATTTTATAAATTAGACAAACCTTTAATCAAAGGTGATAGATTTTGTTTGCAAAACTACAAAAAAATATCCAACTGCTAAAAGCAATTGGACAATTTTTCGATGACCTTTTCTATCCTTTTGATTTCATAAGAACGTAGATAACAACGGGTGCGCCAATCAAAGGGGTTACCGCATTGAGCGGAATGATGCCGCCTTCGCCAGGCAAATAGCATATTAAATTACAGAAAAGTGCTATCAATGCGCCACTAAGAATGGTCGAAGGAAGCAGTAATCTGTGGTTGTCTGTGTGCAATAATAAACGTGCAATGTGAGGAACAGCTAACCCAATGAAGCCAATAGGACCACAAAAAGCAGTGGTAATGGCTGACAAAAGCCCTGTTACAATGAGCAAATAGTTGCGCACAAGCCGCGTATTTATGCCCAAACTTTCAGCATATTGAGGTCCTAAAAGCAACGCATTGAGCGGTTTCATCAATAGTAACGAACAAAAAATACCGATACTTACTATCGCTACAAAAACAGGTATTTGTTCCATTGATACACCTCCGAAGTTGCCCATTCCCCATATCATATAGCTTTTTACGCCCTCTTCGGTAGCAAAAAAGTTGAGTAATGACACGACAGACGATGAAATATAGCCCACCATAATGCCAATAATGAGCAGTAAAACGCTATTTCTAATGAGCAAAGAAAAGAAGAATATCAATGCGGTTACTGCCATTGCACCAAGGAAAGCCGATACCAAAACAGCCATAAAACCTGACACTGAAAAGAGAATTGTGGAAACATTGCCACCCAAAAGCAGCATAACCAAAGCAACACCGAGACCTGCTCCTGCATTAATACCGAACACATCAGGACCTGCTAAGGGGTTACGAAAAGCTGTTTGCAGCATCAATCCGCTCACAGCCAATGCGCCTCCACAGAACATAGCGGTAATAGCTTGTGGCAAACGGTTCTCCAAAATGATGAAACGCCAACTCTCTTTGCCATCAAAGCGACCTAAAAATATATTAATAACATCGTTCAAAGGGATTCGAACTGAGCCAATATAAAGGTTCAGAAGAAACATAATAACGATGCCGAGAGGGAGCATTACAAATGCCCAAGTATCTTTTTTCATTGACAAATAGTTTGTCTAAGGCTTAAAGTTTATGGTAATAGCGCATTGTTCCAGTCTTCAAGTCAGGGTGGAACAATTGGATTAAATCGCCCAAAAGCCAGTCTGGACGCCAACTAACTTCCTCAAAATAAGGAGTTTTATCTACCTGACAACCATAAATTTCGCCTGTTTTGAATGGCTTTAAAGCCGAATAACCTTGATATTCTGCCAATAATAGTTGTTTATTAAATGCGCCATAATAACTCAAAATCCAAAAGTCTGCTTGACCAAGTTTATCCAAAATAGTTTCAAAAGACAGAGAAAGACTCCCACTTTTCTTATCATTTGCAAACGCATACTTACCATTTGCATCTTTATAGAGCAATCCCACACTGCTTTCTCCGCCTGGAACGTACCACACACTACCCGTTTTGCGGTCGGGCAACACAGACAATGTTTGTTTCGCACGCTTTGCTTTTTCCTTCAATGCAAGGTAGCTTTTCTCCACAACACTGAACAATGAGTCAGCTTTTTGTTGGCAACCGAACAATATTCCATAGAATTTCATCCATTCAGCACGCCCCAAAGCCGATGTTTCCATGTACTCTGCGCACTCTATAATAGGGATTTTTATTTCGTCCAACTTACCATATCCACCACTATTTTCAAATGGAGAAAGCAATAATCCGTCAGGTTTCAAATCGATAATCTTTTCTATATTCGGTTTCATACCGTCCCCACAATCCATAATTTTATTTGCTTTCAAGCGTGTTTGCACATCAGGAATGAGCATATACTTGGCATCTGCCACACCAGCAATGGCTTTTTGTGCACCTAACATCTCCATTAAATTGGCATGAGCCGTAGTGAAAAACACACCATGTTGCATTGGAATTTGAATATTTGTAGCCCCTTCGTGCTTTTCAGCCTTATCAATATTTTCCACCAAATAGTAGGTATGCAACGTCTTACCCTGCTTCCACGGATTAGCCATTGTTACTTTTATGCCTTCATTGGTACGCTCCATTTTTATATTTTTGGCATATTTGAAGACCAAACTACTATCGTTTTGTAACGAATTATCGCTTTCAACTTTTTTATTATTACAACTACAAAGTAAGCTTAATAATAAGATGTGTAATACTAATAACTTGCGCATTGTGTAAAAATATTTTCGACAAAAGTACAAAAAAAAGACTAATTTGTCATATAATCCAAATAATTTTTAATAAATTAGTAGCAGTTTTAAAAGACAAGAGAGCATTTTTTATATTATTAATTAAACATTATGTACCATGTCAGAAAATAATTTGAATGTGCTATCATCAACCATTGAAATGAAAAAGGTATGGCAGCTTTTGGCAATTGCTTTGATAACAATTGGAGTTTGGAACCTTCCTATCACGTTTTTTGGTATTGACGGCTTAACAATAGTACAACAACGCATTATTGCAATCTTTGTTTTTGCAACTTTAGCATGGCTCACTGAGTGCATTCCAGCATGGGCTACATCGCTTGCTATCATGATGATAATGTGTGTTACCGTTTCAGAAAATTCATTTACGATATTCAAAGGTGATGGAATAGGCGAACTTTTAAAGTCGAAAGCTATCATGGCTTCGTTTGCCGACCCTATTATTATGTTGTTCTTGGCAGGTTTTATCCTTGCTATTGCAGCTTCTAAATCGGGATTAGACACGCTTTTGGCACGCAACATGATACGTCCTTTTGGCAAGAAGAGTGAGAATGTCTTGTTGGGATTCTTATTCATCACAGGTATTTTCTCAATGTTTATTTCCAACACAGCTACGGCTGCGCTCATGCTAACGTTCTTAGCACCAGTTTTTGCAGCTCTCCCAGCAAATGGAAAAGGACGTATCGCCTTGACCATGTCTATTCCTTTGGCTGCCAATTTGGGTGGTATGGGTACTCCTATCGGTACGCCTCCTAATATGATTGCGCTTAAATTCTTGAACGACCCAGAAGGTTTGAACCTTGGTATTAGCTTCGGTCAATGGATGATGATAATGACACCATTGGTTATTATCCTCCTTTTGATTTGCTGGCGTATATTGCTTTACTTCTTCCCATTCAGCAAAAAGACTATCGAACTCAACATTGACGGTGAAGTACACAAGGGTTGGCGCATGTATATCGTGATTGCTACTTTCATTATAACCATTCTTCTTTGGATTATTCCAGAAAAAATTACAGGCATCAATACCAATACTGTTGCCATGATTCCAATGGGTGTATTTGCCATTACAGGCGTGATTTCGGCAAAAGACTTGCAACAAATTGATTGGAGTGTCATTTGGATGGTTGCAGGAGGTTTTGCTTTAGGTTTGGGTATGAATAGTTCTGGATTAGCCGATGTAGCCATCGAGAGTATTCCATTCGGAAATTGGAGTCCTATTATGATTCTTATTGTGTCTGGATTGATTTGCTATTTCCTTTCCAACTTCATTTCCAACACCGCTACCGCAGCCCTTTTAATGCCAATTCTCGCAGTAGTTTGCCGTGCTATGGGCGATAAATTAGGTGTAATAGGTGGCACAAGTACCATTCTTCTTGGCGTTGCCATTGCAGCTTCTTCTGCGATGTGCTTACCTATTTCTACTCCTCCAAATGCTATTGCTTATTCAACAGGTTTGATACAACAAAAGGATATGCTCAAAACGGGACTTCTTTGTGGTCTTATCTCACTTGCATTAGGCTATGGTTTATTATTTATCGTCGGCGAATTCCACTTCTTTGGCTAACAACTCAAATCAAAAAGTAAGTGCAAAGATAGTAAAAACCTTATGCACTTCTATAAAAAGCAGACTCCTATCTTGTTCGGATAGGAGTCTTTTTATGTCAATGCAATGTTGATTTATACCTTTCTTTGATGCGTTGTTCCACGTCTTCAAGCGTGTTTTTGCTCCCCAATCGGGCTTTAATGAGTCGAAATCCCAACCAAATGATGAACATTCCAAGGATTTCTAACGCAAATTTCACAAAGGTGGACAATGCAAAACTATTGACAAAGGTTTCGCAAATGACGAATCCCCCTATTAAAACCAAATAGTCTAACCACCCCCACGCCATATAGCTTTTGCTAATGCGCTTATATTCTTCGTCATTAGCAAGCAACTTTGCGCGGTTTTCTTGCCATAGTTTTTCAAATTCTTGTTCTGTCATTGCTTAAAAATTAGAATGTGGAATCAGCTATATTGTCAATCAATAGCCGTTGCAAATATCGTAACAAAAATACGATAATAATCTGATATGGACGAATATTTTGAAAGAATAACGGCAAAAGAAGGTGCAAAAAAACTTTCCACAATTACAAAAGTGCCTGTTTTGAACGTCAAAAGAGCCTGTTTTGAACTCCAAAAGAGCCTATTTCGCATTGCGAAACAATCGGTATGGAAAAATAGCGGTATCCCTTAATGCTATATTCACAGCATTTTAACATTGTAACATTTGTGTATTAGAAAGAAATCGCTAATTTTGCAAAAACGTAATATTCTTTCAAAATTATGCAAGAAACCAAACATCACATTCTAATAGTTGACGACGAAGTAGACATTTGCGAAATTTTAAAGTTCAATCTTGAAACAGAAGGTTACATCGTTGATACGGCTAACTCGGCTGAAGAAGCATTGGAACTTCAACTAACCGATTATAATCTTATCTTGTTAGACGTTATGATGGGGCAAATTTCAGGCTTCTCCATGGCGAAAAGAATGAAGGAAAATGTTGAAACAAAGCATATTCCTATCATTTTTCTTACCGCAAAAGACACTGAAAACGACACGATTACAGGGTTCAACTTAGGTGCTGACGACTATATTTCAAAGCCTTTCTCGTTGCGTGAGGTAATGTTGCGCATTCGGGCGGTACTCAATCGTACTAAAAATGTTGCTCAACCAACCGTAACGGAAGAAGAAACATTAGAGTTTGAAGGATTGGAAATCAACTTGGACAAAAAGATTGTACGCATCGATGGCGAGGAAATTGGACTCACCAAAACAGAGTTTGAACTCTTGCAACTCCTTATGGAACATAAAGGAAGAGTTTATTCACGACAAGAACTCTTAGACCGCATTTGGCCAAAAGATGTGTTAGTATTGAACAGAACGGTAGATGTGTATGTTACAAGATTAAGAAAAAAGTTAGGAAGATTTTCTACTTACATCGCAACACGCTTAGGTTACGGCTATTATTTCAAGAATTAAAAACTTCAGTTCCATGCGTAAATTAAGTATCGGACATAAGCTCTACTTCAGCATTATGGCAGTCTTTCTAACTTACTCTGTGGCATTTATCATTTTCCAACAGAACCGTGAAAAGCAGTACAAAATAGATACGTTAGAGCTAAAGTTGCAGATGTTTAACCAACAAATGGCTGAAAATCTTGAAGACCACCCTTTTAATGAAGCGGAAATAAGCAAATATATAGCACAACATTACAAAAATGATTTGCGTATCACACTGATACAAGCCAATGGGAAAGTCTTTTACGATAACAAAAAGAAAGACTACAACCAGATGAGCAACCATAATAACCGAGAGGAAATAATGTTGGCTCGAAAAAACGGCAAAGGTTCGGTGGTAGATAGAAAGAGTAAAACGCTCCATACTCTCTACTTTTATTCAGCAACCTACTTCCCTAAACAACAAATATTTGTGCGTTCGTCAGTGCCTTACACTGAAAGTTTGGCTAATTCGCTACGTTATGACCAACATTATATTTGGGTATCGCTCTTAGGATTGGCACTGCTCACCATTATTATCTACCGCTTCATGAGCCGATTAGATAATAATATTCACAAATTAAAAACCTTTGCATGGCGTGCCGACCATAATAAAAGTTTAGAAATAGAGGATTTGGCAACGTTTCCTGACGATGAATTAGGCGAAATAGCCGAACGTATTATCAAGATTTATAAACGTTTGGAAACGACAAGAAAGCAGCAAGATATTTTAAAACGACAACTAACGCAGAATATTGCACACGAATTGAAGACACCTGTTGCATCGATTCAAGGCTACTTAGAAACCATATTAAACAATCCAAATGTAAAAGAAGAGGACAAATTGATGTTCTTACAAAGGTCGTATTCGCAGACAGAACGACTCACTTCCCTACTCCGCGACATCTCAACCCTTAACCGTATGGACGACGGAGCGCAGATGTTGGAAAAAGAAGAAGTGGATATCAATGCTTTGGTGCGTAACATTGAAGCCGAAACGGCACACGAAATAGAGCAACACGGCATGGCTTTCATCAACCATTTGCCTGAAGGAATAAAGATAAAAGGCGTTAGGTCGCTCCTTTATAGTATCTTCCGCAACCTTACAGATAATGCCATTGCCTACGCAGGCGACAACACTACGATAACGCTTTCTGCACAAAAGGAAAACAATTGTTATCGGTTTGAATTTGCCGATAACGGAATTGGTGTAAGCATTGAGCATAGACCACGCCTATTTGAACGCTTCTACCGAATTGACAAAGGCAGAAGTAGAAAAATGGGAGGCACAGGTTTGGGTTTAGCCATCGTGAAAAATTCGGTCATACACCATAATGGTACGATAGAAGTTACTGCCAACGCCCCACAAGGATTGAAATTTATCTTCACATTGGCAGAATAATCTTACCATAAAACACACCCTTTGACAAACTAAAACATCAGGCATGCTGCCCAAATAGCAATGCCAAAATAACAAAACCCATAGCAATAACCGTTCGAAAGCAACAGTTTTGCTATGGGTCTTATATTGTTGAGCGGTTCCCACCATAAGTATTGCTACGCTGCAACACCTCTTGTGGCAGTGTTTCCGTAGGGACACTGGAGTTTCCCTACAAGGAAACAATATGAAAGAAGTAATCCTCGCTTGGTATTTACCCCATTGTAAGAAAGATTACTGCACCGTAAACTTCTTGGCAGCACGCAATTGATGACGCATATTGCTCAAGAATTGTTGTGTTTCTTGCAATAAATTAAGGTAAACTACCGACACTTGAAAATCAGCATTACCATGCGCACGCTGCATACGGTCGATATGACGCTTACGCATCACCGAAAGCGTTCCTTTTAATTGGGCAGCATCGGACAGCACATCACGATAAGTATCGTAGCGACCAGTAGAAATCAATGCTTCAGAACGTTTCATCAACTCATTAACTTGACCTTGAACAGGGCGGAACTCTTCTAATAATTCATGAGGAAGTGGGTTGAAACCATTGCTAATATGCTCTAATATGGGTTCCAACATACGTCCCAAACAATAAATAAATTGCTTGTTGCTATTCGCTCCAACGTGTAACCAAGTGTTTCTTTCAATCGCTGTATCAACGGGACAATGCTTCAACGCTATCACTTCTTGCTTACTAAATTTCTTCAATATACGTGCCTCCATTTGTAATTCCTTTGCACTCTTCTTCAAAGATCGCAAATTCTCATCGGCAAAGCTATCAACAATCACGTTGAACTGCTCTAAAGAAAAGTGGCAAACAAACGATTGTGTGCGTGATACTTGTCGTTGCAACATATCCCAAACCAACTCTGGGTCTCGAGTACGCATCATTAAGCGGAAAGTAGAGTCGCTCCCCTCTGCCAACATCTTCTTTTTATACTTACGATTGGAGTCAATTAATAGGAAAACAACCAATGCCATGAAACCCATTTGTGCCAAAATGCCACCATAAAACATGATTAAACAAACAACACCAGAGAGGAGAAAAGCAGCACCAGCAGTAATAAACCAACCACCAATGACCGACAAAACACCTGTAACACGGAACACTGCGCTCTCTCTTCCCCATGCTCTATCGGCTAAACTCGAACCCATTGCCACCATGAACGTAACGTAAGTAGTAGATAAAGGCAACTTCAAATTAGTACCAATGGTTATCAACATGGAAGCAAGAACTAAATTAACTGCTGCACGAACCACATCGAAAGCGACATCAGTAGGAGCATCTTGGGCTTTTTCTTTAAAGCGTGAATCTATCCAATTGACTATTCGAGCTGGAATAAGCCCCGACAACGAACTATTAGTTGTTTGAGATAGACGAACAATGGCACGTGCTGCACGTGAACTACCAAACATTTCGTCGCCTTCATCTTGCCGACTTAAATCGACACTTGTCTTGATAACGTTCTGCGCTTTCTTCGATGTTGCCATGGCAATAATCATAATGATACCTGCACTCAATAGCCAAATTGGCGTAGTAGAGGCACTTTCCATTAATGAAGTCATCATAAATCCCGAAGCAGCAACACCATTTCCGTTGGTAGCAAAGTCTTTATAAGTATCTAAACCTGCCAATGGCACACCAATAAAGTTTACTAAATCATTGCCAGCAAAGGCCATTGCAAGCGCAAAAGTACCCATGAGAACAACAAATTTGAAAATGTTTACACGCAACAAATAAAGCACTTCCATAACCAAAGTGGAAACGATGAATGTTCCGAATAGTAAACTTTTTATATTGACATCGATAAATTCACGAATATTATCAGGCAGATACGGACTTTTTCCCAATCCTTTCATAAAGATAAAATAGGATAAAGCCGTAAAGGCAATGCCCCCAAACAGGGCAATAGAGTAGCGAGAATGCAGCTTATAATTAAAGGTAAAAATGATGCGAGAAAGCCACATCACAATGACACCGAAGACAAAAGCAATCGCCACCGATACGAAAATGGCAATAATAACCTTCAAGGCTTGCTCGGTATTCATCAGGTTTGAGAACGTTGCATTGTCATCATGCAACAGTTTTACACACGCTATCACAAATGTTCCACCCAAAAGTTCGAAGACCAAAGATACGGTTGTACTCGTCGGCATGCCCAGCGTATTGAATATATCAAGGATAATTACGTCAGTAACCATTACTGCAAGGAAGATTGTTATCACCTCTTCAAAAGAATATTGACTCGGAGTCATGATGCCATGACGGGCTACGTCCATCATTCCAGACGACATTACTGCCCCCAAAATAACTCCTACTGAAGCGATAATAACTATAGTTTTATAGTTAGCTACACGCGCTCCAACTGCTGATTGCAAAAAGTTTACCGCATCGTTACTTACGCCTACAAACAAATCGAAGACGGCTAAGCAAAGCAGAAAGACAACGATACAAAGATACATTATTTCCATTTTACGAATTAATTTTTAGTGCTTGCAAAGGTATTACGACTATATTACAAGCAAATTACAGCTATATTACGATTTGGTTACAATCGTTTAAGTGGGCGCAAAAAGTAACCTCCAACCGCTTTTTATTGCGATTGGAGGTTCACTTTTATCTATGTTTTAACTATTTTGCTATGCTTTATTTTGCATCTTCGGTTTCTGGTGCTTTACCAATAAGCTCCATGAATTGGTCGAGCTTAGGAGTAATGATAATTTGTGTACGGCGATTGCGTTGCTTTCCAAGTTCTGTGTCGTTGGTAGCAAGCGGATTGTATTCGCCACGACCACCAGCTGTCAAACGCTTAGGGTCTACACCGAAACGAGTTTGCAAGTATTGTACCACTGAAGAAGCACGCAAACAAGAGAGGTCCCAATTGTTTCTAATGTTCTTCATGCGTTCGCTTTGTGCATTAACAGGCACGTTGTCGGTGTTACCTTCAATGAGAACATCGTAATCGCTGTAGTCTGTAATGATTTTAGCAATCTTGCTCAATGTTTCTTCTGCACGGTCGCTGATTTCGTATGAGCCACTCTTGTAAAGCATATTGTCGGCTAACGAGATGTAAACCACGCCCTTCAACACTTGAACATCAACCTCTTTGAGTTCTTCTTTGCTAAGGCTACGAGTCAAATTATTAGAGAGAACCAAGTTGAGCGAGTCGCTCTTGCTCTTTACCTCTACCAAGTGGCGAATGTATTGATTGCTTTCGTTGATTTGGTCTACCAACTTTGAGATGTTGATATTGGTTGAATTTGTGTTTGATAAACTCTTATCCAAACTGCCTTGCAATGCTTGTGCGCTTGCTTTGGCTTGTGCCAATTGGTCTTCAAGGCTCTTAATGCGTGCATTGTTTGCAGCGATTGTTTCTTTAGCATTTTGGTATTCGCTATTCAAACGGCGGTTGTCGCTTTGACAATTCTCTAAATCTTTCTTGCTGGCACAACCTGAAATAAGGAATGCACCTGTAAGTAAGGCTACAATTAAAAGATTCTTTTTCATATCAATTGATTTTTTGGGTTATACTTATTGTTCTTGATTTTTATTTTTAGGTTTGCTTTTGTCGGACAAGGCGGACGAATCTGTCAGGTCAGACTTGGCTATATTTATGCAAAGATATGATTATGACGCAAGAAAACGATAAAAGTAAAAAAGCTTTATAGTATTTTAAGTGAGTTTAAGCATTTATTCTATGGGTTCTATCTTAGGTGTTTTCACGTCAGGGGTGGTTGTTGTGTTAGGTTGCGCCTCCTCTTTTGGTGTTGGTGGCGGTGTACTTGGCACAACGATAGGCTCTGGTTCGGGTACATTTTCTATGTTGATTTTTTCTGTTTCCGTTTCAACATAGTCCACCTTTTTGTTTTCTTTCACTTCAACATCTTTAGCTTCTTCTTTTGTCAGCACAGGTATTTTCGAAGTCGTATCAATACCAATTACCGCTCCCGACATATCTACTTCGTATTTACGAGGGGGCGCCATATCTCTTGTTGCCATCAAAATTGATAGCAAAATTGAGCCTCCGAAAAGCACAATTGCACAAACTGCAACAGGCTTTGTGTAGGTTGGTTTTTTGTTTCCTTGTGAACTCATAATTCGTTATTGCCTGACGAAAGCGTAAGCTATATCGTTTCCGTTGGTACAAAATTAAATAAAAGATTCAAAACCACCAAAGATTTATCAGAAAAGTGCCATTGCCTTATCTGCCACATTGTTGTTTTAAAATCAAAAGAGCCTATTTTGGAGTTCAAAATAGGCTCTTTTGCATCGCAAAACAATAGGTTTTGAATTTTATCCCTTTCTTATTTAGAATTTGGCGCACCTGCTACGGCTTTTGGAGTCCACGAGGTGAAGAATTTAAGCACTCTTTTTGTGTCGTAACCTTTGCCTTCTTCAAGATAGCCACTATCTTGAATGTGTATAACCTTACCATTTCCATCGAGTACCACCATTACAGGGAAACCAAAACGTTGTGGATTGCCCAAACGGCGCAACAGTTTTTCTGGCGAAACCGCTTTGTTACGTGGGTCATAATTGACGTGAATATACACAAAATTGTCGTCTATAATCTTCGCAATGGCTGTATCTTTCTTGATAAAGTCAGCAAAACGAAGACACCATGGACACCAATTGCCGCCTACTTGACAAACAACATACTTGTTGGTTTGCTTGGCTTTTGCCACAGCGCAGTCAATCTGAGTCATCGGGTCTATCTTTTCGTCATAAACCTTGGCTAACTGTGCATTGGCATTCAATGCGAATAGCACAGTCATCAAGAGTAATAAAATTTGTTTTTTCATTGTTGTATGTCTCTTTTTTATCATTCTTATAAATCAGAATACTATTTTATTCGAACAAATCATCGTTATTAGATGTCTGTTTGATATCGTTTCTACACTTTCATTAATAATGTTTATTGTCTGTCTACATCTTTAATGATTGAAACAGACAGCGCACCCAAGACAAGGGCTATGCCTGCAACAAACATCATGTGGCTTTGCACAGAACCAACGAGGCTCAAAATGACACCACCCAAGGCTGCGGCAATAATTTGTGGTATGCAAATCGTACCATTGAACAAACCAAGATAAGCCCCCATATGACCATAACCTTCGAGCGCATTGGTTACAAAGGTGAATGGCATGGCTAACATGGCTGCCCAAGCGCAACCGATGAGCAAGAATGGAATGAACATTACATATTGGTTGTGAACAAACACGGTCATGGCAAAACCAATGGCACCCAAAATAAGCGAAAGACTATAAGCCAATTTGCGGTTCTTGAATTGTGGAAGTATCATAGCCCATAGAACAGACCCGATAGCTTGAACGGCAAAAAGAATGCCTACAGTTGCCAGCCTCTTGATAGCCGAGCGTTGAAGTAGCATTATGGGCACTCATATCCACATTCCAGCAGTTGGCAGCCACAGTTCCGTTGGTATAAGTCCACATGTACATGAAAGCAAACCAAGAGAAAAATTGAACTAAACCCACTTTCCAGAAAGTAGCTGGCGCACCTTTCAACAAGTCAATCCAATTGGCTTTCGACTCGTTGTCGGTTTCCGTTAAGTTATGATATTCAGCATATTCCTTCGGAGGCATTTCCTTTACTTTCGCCGTTGTGTAGAGTACGCAGAGAATAAGAATGGCTGCGCCAATATAGAACGAATAGATAACCGAATCGGGAATGACGCCTTTTGGGGCTTCGTTGGCAATTCCAATGGCGGTAAAGAAGAATGGAAATACATAGCCCGCTAAGGAACCAGCATTACAAAGAAAACTTTGAATAGAATAAGCCAAAGCCTTTTGCTTCTCGTTCACCTCATCGCCCACCAACATTTTGAAAGGTTGCATAGCCATATTGATGCTCGTATCAAGGAACATTAAGGAGATTAAACCGAAGACCATAGCCGTAGAAACAGCCATTCCGAACGAACCTGCATTGGGCAAAAGACACATCACAAGTACTGCCACAGCTGCTCCTATAAATAAATAAGGTATGCGACGCCCGAAACGAGTCCATGTTTTATCAGACAAAGTACCGACAATCGGTTGCACAATGATACCATTAATGGGGCAAAATCCAAAAATAGCTTAAGCTATGAGGGTCGGCGCCGAGCGTTCCGAATATACGAGAAATGTTTGCACTCTGCAAAGCGTAAGCAATTTGTACCCCAAAGAAACCGAAACTTAGGTTCCATAGTTGCCAAAAGCTTTTGTCGGGGCGGGTTTTTAGTTCACTATTCATATCCAAATCTTTTTATTTGAGTTTTTATTATTCCTAAACATCTTGTTATCAACGTGTTGTACCACGCACAATTAACCTTGTTCTTACCACACGTTTCTCAATAGAATCGATAGGCAATGCACCTTCTACCTTATCCATAAGGATATTAGCCGCCTCTTCGCCCACTCTTATGCCACGTTGTTCAACGGTTGTCAGCATTGGGTCGCAGGCTATGGCACGTTCACCATTGGTAAATCCACAAATAGAAATATCCTCTGGCACACGCAATCCCATACCTTTGCACGAATAAAGTATTCCGATAGCAGTGTCATCGTTTACTGCAAAAAATGCATCAGGTGGATTGGGCAAGTCCATTAATTCTGGTGTAATCGCCTCAGCATCAGCTCTATTATCACACATACGAATGAGTTGGTCATCAGGTTGTAGCCCATGTTTCAACAAAGCATCACGATAGCCATTATAACGATTCTTGCCAATTTCCAAATTAAGCGACAATCCGTAGTAAGCAATGCGTCTACAACCTGTTTTAATAAGGTGAGTAACTGCTCCAAGCGCACCCATATAGTCGTCAATAACAACACGGCTTGCATTCACACCCATACTAACACGGTCGTAAAAAACTAAAGGAACATGCTGTTCAATAAGGAATTGAAAGTGAGAATACTTAACCGTATTCTTTGCTTGCGACACAATGATGCCACAAACTTTATTCTCATAAAACGATTTACATATTTCAACTTCTCGCTCATAGCGTTCATCACTCTGTGCAACCATAATCCGATAACCACGAGCAGAGGCTTCTTCTTCGATGCCAGCAAGAACGGAAGAAAAATAAAAGTGTGAAAATTTTGGAACAATGACACCAATAATTTTCAATGGTTGCACTTTACTTTTGCGCAAAGCCTCTGCAATGATGTTGGGAGTAAAGTTGTGTTCCCGAGCATAACGCTTTATCTCGTCCCTCTTTTCTGCCGAAATGCGAGGACTATCCTTTAAAGCACGAGAAACAGTAGCCACCGAAACACCAAGTTCGCGGGCTATATCTTTCATCGTTACATTTCCTCCATCTTTCATATTTCAATTGGTTTTTTATTCTTGTTTTTATGTTAGTTATGCAAAAATACACAATTTTACATTAACATTGACTCATGTCAAGATTTTCTTTCATCTTTATTGATGCAAACGATTGCATCTGTTAATTAACGTTTTAAGCATATAAAAATTGACTTTATAAAATATTAGGCCTAACTTTGCATCAATTAGTCTATAAAAGACTATTAACCAATATTTTTAAAGCAGAACAATTTACACAATATTAATAACTTATCAATAAAAAGATGAAGCAGGTAAAAAGAAAATTCCCCGTCAGGCTAATGACACTTATGTTAGGTCTTATCCTGTCTATTGGTGCCTTTGCACAGTCGACTATCAAAGGTCTTGTAAAAGATGCTACGGGTGAGCCAGTTATTAGTGCGTCAGTTCTCATTACAGGAACTTCCAATGGCGTACAGACTGACCTCGATGGTAACTTTGAACTCAATGTAAAACCAGGCACTTCGCTTACCATTTCTTATATCGGATATGTTAAGCAAGTAGTAAGCGCTGCTAACGGAATGGTTGTTACATTACAACCAGATGGTGCAATGCAGATGCAAGAAGTTGTTGTCATCGGTTACGGTGCAGTAAAGAAAAGCGACCTTACAGGTTCGGTGCTCGCTATGAAACCAGATGGTAAAAACAAAGGTTTAGTAGTAAACGCACAAGACATGATGCAAGGTAAAATGGCTGGTGTGAACGTTACGAGCGAAGGCGGTACCCCTGGTGGTGGCGCACAAATCCGTATTCGTGGTGGTTCTTCATTGAATGCTTCTAACAATCCGCTTATCGTGATTGACGGAGTTCCAATGGATAATACAGGCGTAAAGGGTATGGCAAACCCACTCTCTATGGTCAATCCACAGGATATTGAAAGCTTTAACGTCTTAAAAGACGCTTCTGCAACAGCTATTTACGGTTCACGCGGTTCTAATGGTGTTATCATCATCACCACAAAGAAAGGTCGTGCCAACCAACCTCTCTCTATTTCATACGCAGGAAGTGTAACAGCAAGTATGAAAAAGAAAACTATCGATGTAATGAATGGCGACCAATATCGCAAGTTTGTTACTGAATTATTTGGCGAAGGTAGCCACAGGTTGCTGCATTGGGTAAAGCTAACACTGATTGGCAAAACGAAATTTACCGCACAGCATGGGGTCAAGACCACAATTTGACACTCACAGGCTCTTTCGGAAACGATGCTTTTTCTGTTCCTTACCGCATCTCTGGTGGTTATACAAACAACCAAGGTATTCTCAGAACTTCACAATTTGAACGTTATACAGCTGCTTTGAATTTGAGTCCTTCATTGTTTGACAAGCACTTGACCTTCAATTTAAATGCAAAAGGAATGTATGGGAAGAACCGTTTTGCCGATGGCGCAGCTATTGGCGCAGCCGTTTCATACGACCCAACACAAAGTATTTACGACAGAGAGTCGCCTGATGCAGCTAACTTTGGCTTCTATCACACATGGCGTGGAAATGGTTTAAATCCAGCAGACGACCCTACTTGGCCTTCAACATTCAACTCATTGGCAACCAAAAACCCAATGGCTATCTTGAATTTGAAGAACGACCGTTCACACAGTCGTGATATTATTCTTAATGGCGAAGTAGATTACAAGGTTCACGGATTTGAAGATTTACGCTTGCATGTAACTGCTGGTGCTGACATTGCAGAAGGTAAACAAAATACACACATTGAACCAACTTCTCCATTGGCATCATATTATGGTTACGATGGTTGGAGCAAGCAATTGAAGCGTAACCTTTTGTTCAACTCGTACGCTCAGTATTTCCATGATTTCAAGGATAAATACAACAATCATTTCGACATCATGGCAGGTTACGAATGGCAACATTTCTGGAGAAAAGAAACAAGTCGCTCGTTCCAATACTATCCTTCTACAAACGTTAAGGCTGGTCAAATCTACAAAGATGGTGGCAAGGATTACAACAAAGACGGTATAAAAGATGATTATCGTTACCTCACTGAAAACTATTTGGTATCTTTCTTCAGCCGTGCTAACTGGAGTTTAATGGATCGTTACTACCTCACAGCAACTGTGCGTGTTGATGGTACTTCACGTTTCGAGCAACACTGGGCTACATTCCCTTCATTTGCATTTGCATGGAAGGTGAAAGACGAAAATAAATTCCGCGATATTAAGTGGTTGAGCGACTTGAAACTTCGCTTAGGTTGGGGTATGACAGGTCAGCAAGAAGGTATTGGCGACTATAATTACTTCGATATTTACCAAACTGGTAGCGGTACAAATGGCTTCTATCCTATCCTTGGCGATGGTACAATTGTACGTCCACAAGCCGTTAATAAGGATTTAACTTGGGAAACCACTACCACATATAACATAGGATTGGATTGGGGTATCTTCAACCAACGCCTTACAGGTAGCTTGGATTGGTATTACCGCAAGACAACCGACCTTTTGAATACTGTTTATGTACCAGCTGGTTCTAACTTCCGTAATCAAGTTTCTTCTAATATCGGTTCTTTGAAGAATACAGGTGTTGAAGTTGCATTACATTGGAGAGCTATTGAAACAAAAGACTGGACATGGGTACTCGATTATAACTTCACTTACAACCAAAATGAAATTACCGACCTTACAGGAAATAGCAACTCTAATTACTTCATTCCTACTGGTGGTATCTCAGCAGGTATAGGTGGTAACGCTCAAGCACACGCTGTTGGTCACCCAGCATCTTCATTCTATGTTTACCAACAGATTTACGACAAAAATGGCAAGCCTATTGAAGGCGCTGTTGTAGATAGAAATGCAGACGGAAAAATCACAGAAGCCGACAAATACTTCTATAAGAGTCCTATGGCTCCTGTAATAATGGGATTGTCATCTCGTGTAGAATATAAGAATTGGGACTTCGGTTTCGCTCTCCGTGCAAACATTGGCAACTATGTTTTCAACGATATGATGGCAGGACAAAGCAATGTTTCTCGCTCAGGTATATGGGCTTCGTCAGGATTCCTTTCAAATCGTCCTGTAGCTTCTGTTGAAGACAATTGGCAAACAGGTCATACCACAGCAATTCTTTCTGACCGTTGGGTGCAAAACGCATCTTTCTTGAAATTGGATAACGTAACTTTGGGCTACAGTTTTACAGACCTTTTCAAGACAAATGGTTGGCACGGACTTAGTGGTCGCCTCTATGGTTCAGCATCTAACTTGCTTACACTTACTAAATATAAAGGCATTGACCCAGAAGTATATAATAGTTTTAACAAATCCTATGGTATTGACAACAATCCCTACCCTCGCCCAATGTCATTTATCTTTGGTTTGAACTTGAATTTCTAACTCTAATTTGACAATTAACATGAACAAATATATTAAAAGAATAGCTCCCGTAGCGGCATTGCTGCTTACCATGAGCGTAACGTCTTGCGTTGGCGACTTAGATGTAACTCCTATCGACCCTAACTTGCAGACGGAAATCAACCCAGACCACTTGCTTAACAAATGTTATGCAAACTTTGGCTTGGCAGGTAATGGTGGTCCTGACGGCGATTGCGATATTGACGGACTCGATGGAGGTACAACAGGTTTCGTACGCCAATTGTTTAACTCAAACGACCTTACTACTGACGAGGCGATTTGCAATTGGACACAGGACGAAGGTATTACAGAATTCAACTTCAACAACTACGGTGCTTCTCACCCAATGTTGAAAGGATTCTACTATCGCTTGTATTTTGGTGTAACCATTTGTAACCAATATCTTACTAACTTTGGCGATTTGGATAAACAAAAGTCAGCAGAAGTGCGCTTCATTCGTGCTTTGGACTACTATTATCTAATGGACGCTTTTGGAAATATTCCATTTACAGAAGCTGTTTCGGCTCAAGCTGCTCCTCAATATTCTCGCAAACAAATTTACGATTACATTGAAAAAGAACTTTTGGCAATTGAACCAGACCTCATGCCAGCAAAAGCTAAGACATCAGCCGACCCTAATTATGGTCGTGTAGATAAGGCTGCTGCATGGTTGTTGCTCTCTCGCCTTTACTTGAATGCCGAAGTTTACACTGGCACTCCACAATGGCAAAAGGCAGCTGATTATGCTAAGAAAGTTATTGATTCACCTTACAAACTTTATAAAGGTGAAACAAAGAATGGTTGGACTGCTTACCAACAACTCTTTATGGGCGATAATGGTGAAAATGGCTCTTCTGTAGAAGCTATCTTCCCTATTCTCCAAGACGGAAAGACAACTGCTTCTTATGGCACATCAGTATTCTTAATCAATGCTTGCTACGATAAAACAGCAAGCGTAAACAAGAATGGCAAGATAGGCGGCAATCTTTACGACAATGCAAACTGCTGGTGTTCGCGCTCGCAAGAACCTCATTGATAAGTTCTTCCCTGTAAGTGCTCCACAAGTAACAGGTGCTGCGATGCCTGCTGAGGCTGGCGACGACCGTGCTTTGTTCGATGGTGTTGGCAGAGAGGTTAGCGCTCCAGAGTCTAAGGATATTTCTGTATTCACTAAGGGTTACGCAGTAGTGAAGTTCAATAACTTCCACTCTGACAACTCTTCTGCTCACGACCTCCGTTTTGCTGATACTGATTTCTTTTTGTTCCGTGCTGCTGAAGCTTATCTTACATACGCAGAAGCAACTGCGCGTTTGAATGGAAACCAAACAACTGCTGAAGGTACTGATTATATTAATCAATTGCACCTCCGCGCTCACGCAAAAGCAAGAACCAATGGTGCCTACACACTCGACGATATTTTGAATGAATGGAGTAAAGAATTCTACTTCGAAGGTCGTCGTCGTGTTGATTTGATTCGTTTCAATAAGTTTGGTGGTAATGTAAATTACAACTGGGCATGGAAAGGTGGCGACCCTAATGGTCGTAACTTTGCAAAGACACGCAACGTATTTGCTATTCCAACCAGCGACTTGACAGTGAACCAAAACTTAACTCAGAACCCTGGTTATTAAGATTTTAAAGGTTGAGGGGACTTATCCCCTCGCCTTCAACAACGTTAAAACATAACTATTATGACAAAGATATTTAAATTTGCCTTGCTGCTTCTCTTTTCTGTAACCTTGTTTACAGCTTGCAGCGATGACAATTCTGAGAACCCAGTGATAACGACACCAACAACGTTTCACTTGAATACACCTGCGCTTGCCGCTAATGGTGTTTATGATTTGGCTAATTCTAAAAGCGTTCAGCTTACTTGTACACAGCCTAACTATGGTTTCCCAGCCGTAACAAAGTACACTGTTATGGTGGGTACCAAGGCAGACATGTCTGACGAGAAGGCGATGTCTACCACCTTTACAACTGCAAAGATGGACGTAGACGCAGCGGAATTGGCAAATGTACTTACCGAATTATTTGTTAAGCAAGGCTATGATGAGAAACAATTTCCTCTTGATGTTCCTGTTTATATTCGTCTTGTAGCAGTTCAAACCACTGCCGATAGTAGAATGATTGAAGGAACTCAGATTACTTCCAACATCATTACTTTGAACAAAGTTCACCTTTTGTATACGCTCCCACCCGTAGAACTTCCTAAGAACCTCTACATTACGGGTAATTTCAACAAATGGTCATGGGATACAGCGTTGCAAATGATACCTTTACACAGCGCTCCAAATACATTCTGGCATCTTGTTTACATTGGTGGTCAAGGCAATGATGCTGGTATTAAATTCAATACTGAGAAGACATGGAGCAACAATGCTGCCGCAGGCTACGACCAAATCAAGATTAATCCTGCCAGTGAAAAGGGTGCTGATATTATCAATGCAAATGGTAACATTGCCTCTTCAAAACCAGGTTGGTACTTGATGATTGTTGAATGCGTGGTAGAAGGTCGCGATGTTAAGTATAATGTAACCTTCAATGCCCCTAAAGTTTATCTCCAAGGTCTTGCTACCGCTTCAGGTAAATGGGATTTGGTAGACGAAAACCTCTTCGAAGTTCCAGCAACTGCTGATGGTGAATTTATTTCTCCTGCTCTTTCACATGCTGTTTCGGGTGGTCCTAAAGACAGCGACCCAGGTGTACGCATTTGTGTTAAGGTTTTTGATGCAGATTGGTGGAAATCTGAATTCATCGTTTACAATGGTAAGATTGCTTACCGTGGTGCAGGTGGCGACCAAACTCCTCGTGTTGCAGGTGCAGTAGGTCAGAAAGTTCACTTGAACTTCACAACTGAAACTGGTGAAATCAAATAATAACAACTTCTCACATTTAAGTTTATGAAAAAAATATCATTATATATTACACTCGCAATTGTAAGCCTCGTCTTCGGGGCTTGCAGCGATGGCTATGAGCCTTGGGGAAATCCACAGGCTTATGAAGAGGAAAGTCCTATCACTATTCCTGGTCTTAAAGCTTTGGAAGTGCCTGCACAAGACTTAGCAACCGTAGGTACTGATGTACCAGTGTTCACGCTTTCAAGCAAGGAAGCACCTGAAGGATTTGAGTTGAAGAATGCTCGTGTGGAACTTCTTCCTAACGATATTAACCTTGATGGGGTTACTCCTACTATTATCGAAACTTCACTTGACGGTAAAGCAGCTACTGCCGCAATTCAAGAGGCTTTCATTAAATACTATGGCAAGCGTCCTGTAGCCCATCGTTTCAACGCTCACGTAGTTGTAAACGCAGTGAAAGACGGACAAGCAATACTGATTGACGCAGGCAATATCATGTACACCGTAACACCAAATTCACCATTCATTGACGAGGCTTATTACCTCATTGGCGATATGACAGGTTGGAATAAGGAAGGTGCTATCAAGTTTATACACAGCAACAAGGACGTTTACGAAGACCCAGTATTCTCTGTATTCGTAACAACTACTGCCGCTAACCAAACTTGGAAGATTACTACTGAAACCAACTACAAGGGAGAACTCCTTGCAACAGGTAAAACGGGTGTATTAGGCACTACAAAGGAAGGCGACACAAGTATGGAAGGTAAACTCACAACAGAAGGTGCTGGTGCTGGTAAGCTCGCTGAAGCAGGTAAATATCGCATCACTATCAATATGATGACCTATACTTATAAGGTTGAAAAACTCAACTTTACCGAGTACCTTTGGATGGCTGGCAATGCAAATGGTTGGACACATAACGACATCAACGTACTCCATGGACCAGCATTCGATGGTAAATACACTGGTTACATGTATTTGGACAACAAGGGCTTTAAGTTCTCTGAACAAAAAGGCTGGGCATCAAGCGTACCAAATGGTAAAGACTACGGCGAAAACTTCTCTACTGACGGTGGAGCAGGAAACATTATGATGACTGAAGCAGACGGATTCTATAAAGTAGAAGTTGATTTGGGAGCACTTTCTTACAAGCTCACTCCTATCAAGACTATCGGAATCATTGGCGACGCTACTGTGAATGGTTGGAATGGCGATATTGCAATGACTTACGACAATGCAACTCGTGCTTGGACGGCTCAACACGTTGTATTGAAAGCTGGCAGTATCAAGTTCCGCGCTAACGCTGCATGGGACATCAGTTGGGGTGGCACAGATTTGAACAAGCTCACAACGCAAAATGGTGCTAACATCAATGTTACAGCAGGTACATACACTGTTAAATTGACTCCATCATACGATGGTAACACAAAAGTTGAATTGATAGCAGAATAAAATCTGCCAACAACACAATACAAAGGGAACGCTTCCAACGAGGCGTTCCTTTTTTTTGTTGTATAAAGACTGCGGAAAAGGCTCAATTTCGTTAAGCCAAACGAACTATATAAATGAGCAAAGCGAAATTTAAACATGGTCATGACGAGAAGTATAACCTTTCGAGCAATGATACTTTGTAGGGG
>NZ_BAIS01000007.1 GCF_000613345.1 Prevotella disiens JCM 6334 = ATCC 29426
TACTTATTTCGTAGAAACTGTGCATTGAGCTTGGCGTTGTTTTAACAATGAAGCGCAAAGGCACTTCTTTGCCGTTTAGTCCATGCTGCTGCACATCTGCCAAATGTTCTTGAACATCAGTCATTTGCTCGTTGCAAATAACAATAATTTCAGTTGCTTGGTTGTTGCAAAATATGCGTAAAAGGCGGTCGATAAGTCGCTCACCATTGACTTTCACCAATGGCTTAGGAGCTTTCACGCCTTCTTGGTGTAGGCGAGAACCATTCCCTGCTGCTATAATCGCATATTTCATTTTTATGTCTTTTTGCTGTTTTGTTGGAAAGTCGGACGAGTCCGACCAGTCCGACTAGTCCAACTAGTCCAACTAGTCCAACTATTCAAACTAGTCTCTTTGTGTGTAAAGCTATTTTATGCAAAGATACATATATTTCTTAATAACACCAAATTAAAATTTCATTTTAGTTTTAATTTTTAAAGTGAATTTTAATTTTTAAAGTGAATTTTAATTTGCCAAAGCACCATAAATTCTTGAAAATTATCTTGTTACGATGAGTCGTATGCTGTCGGCTTTGATACGCTCTTTTAGCCATTTGTGCATTTTTGTTCTGCTATTGTTTTCTAATTGTCCGTTTTTGCAACCAATAATTGCTACAACATAATCTTTGTTTTTTGTTGTATCGGTCGAAGCGTCATCGACCACTGACAATGAAATGTTATTCACAGAAGGCCATAAAGTTACGATTTCTTTCTCAATATTTCTTTTTAGTTTCTTGTAACGTGTATATTTATTGAGTTGAGCCTCTAATGCTTGCAATTGTTCTGATTGCTCCATTAACTCTTTGTTTAATAAATCGTTGTTGTTCGATTTCTTATACAACATATTGTTAATATATGCGCTGTCTGATTGAGCACCTTGAATGACATTGAGAGAATAGTCTTCGAGCTGATAATTTTTAAGTTCTTCCTTTAACTTTTTTATCGTAGTTGGAGGGATTATTCGTCCTAAAGCCACCACATTCAGATTTTTGTTATCTGTATTGTGCGATAAAATTTGTGTGCCGTTGAACGACATTTCTTGCTTGATAAACTTTCTGATGTTGTTTTCCTGCACACTTTTCGTAATGATTTGTATGGTAATGTAAGTGGCTGGGAGCATGGTGATAACGACAATCGCAATGATGTATCGTTTTACTTTTTGGAGTTGGTCAGTTTGAAGGAATTGTTTTTGTTTGAATTTTAACAAGCGTGTTCCAATAAAGGTAGCCAAACAGATGAATACGGTGTTGATGAAAAACAAGTAGAATGCGCCAAAAAAATAGGTCGATTTTCCCATTGCAAGTCCGTATCCAGCTGTACAAAGCGGTGGCATTAAGGCTGTTGCGATGGCTACACCAGGAATAACGTTTCCTTTGCCCTTTGTTGCCAATGCGAGGAAACCTGCTGCACCACCAATGAGAGCAATGAACACATCATAAAGGGTAGGCGAAGTGCGGGCAAGAAGCTCTGATTGCGCATCGGTTAAAGGCGTTAGAAGAAAGTAAACCGTTGCAGTTAAGACACTTATTAAGGTTGCTATGAGGTAATTTTTGAATGAACGTCGTAGCAAATCAAGGTCGCTGATGCCTATTGCCAATCCCATGCCGATGATAGGTCCCATGAGTGGCGAGATGAGCATGGCTCCAATGATGACAGCTGTCGAGTTTACATTCAATCCCAAGGAAGCAATGAAAATGGCAAATACCAATACCCAAAGTTTGGCACCATGAAAGAAAGCATCATTGCGAATGGCAGAGATAGTTTCTTTTTCGTCCTCTTTGTCGGGTAAAGCGTTGAAATAGCCTTTGATAACTTGCCACAATTCGTTTTTAGTTTGCATAATTTCTATAATATTTTTACTTTGAATGTTGATGCAAAGGTACAATAATTTTAGTTTTTTTGCTCGTTCCAATTAGTTTTTTTCCAATTTTAAATATAGAAGTGAGTTGTATTTTCAAAAGAAATGGCAGTTGAAAATATGCCTTGTTCGATTACTTTCTTAACTAAAATTTAGAGCAACGTTCCCATGGAATTAAAAAAAAATATTACCTTTGCAGCGATTATATAGAAAAACCACCGCTTCATCGCGGTATTTACCAGAAGAATTAAACATTGTTTATAGAATAGATGAAAAAGTTTAGATTAGTGGACAACACTTTGGGTTGGTTAGCTTTCTTGATAGCCGCCTTCGTTTATTGTTCCACAATTGAGCCAACGGCAAGTTTTTGGGACTGCCCTGAATTCATTACAACGGGTTATAGACTCGAAGTTGGACACCCTCCTGGGGCGCCTTTCTTTGCTTTAACAGCAAATTTGTTCTCACATTTTGCAAGCGATGCTTCCGAAGTGGCACGATGGGTAAACACCATGAGTGCGCTTTTGTCGGCTACTTGTATCATGTTCTTATTTTGGACAATATCCCATCTTGCAAGGAAACTCATCGTTCGTGATGGCGAAGAAATCTCTATGGGCAAACTTATTGCCATAGAAGGAGCTGCCATGGTGGGCGCACTTATCTATACTTTCAGCGATACTTTCTGGTTTTCAGCCGTAGAAGGCGAAGTTTATGCTTACTCTTCAGCCTTCACCGCAGTTGTTTTCTGGCTTATTTTGAAGTGGGAAGACAATGCCGATAAGCCTCATGCCGACCGATGGTTGGTGTTAATCGCTTATATGACAGGACTTTCTATTGGTGTCCACTTGCTCAATTTGCTTTGTATCCCAGCCATTGTGTTGGTTTATTACTACAAGCGAGTACCCGATGCCGACCTCAAAGGTTCGCTCATAGCCCTTTCAGTGTCTATCGTTCTCGTGGCTGCCGTGCTTTATGGCGTTGTGCCTGGCATCATTACCGTGGGCGGTTTCTTCGAACTTTTGTTCACCAATACGCTTGGAATGCCTTTCAATACAGGTACAATTCTTTATATTTTCTTGCTCATTGGTAGCTTTATTTGGGCAATTTACGAAACATATAAAGAAAAATCAAAATACGAAAACATAGCTTTTCTCTGTGCTTTCGGACTCATCGGTGTGCCTTTTGTAGGCTATGGTTGGACAGCTTTCATCGTAGGAATCGTTGTACTTGTCATTGTTTACTATGTGTTGCGCATGAAACGAGGCAAAGAACCATTGATTTCTACCCGATTAAAGAGTACAACTTTGCTCTGTATGCTCATGATGATTATTGGCTATTCGTCATACGCAGAGATTGTTATACGTTCTACAGCCAACCCTCCAATGGACCAAAACTCACCAGAGGATATCTTTACACTCGGTAACTATTTAGCACGCGACCAATATGGCGACTCTCCTTTGCTCTATGGTCAGGCTTATACGAGCGAACAAAAGGTGGCAGAAGACGGTCGCCACTACGAAATAAATTACGGAAAACCAATCTATCATCGAAAAGAAAAGGCATCGAAAGACGAGAAAGATTCTTATTTTAAGGTGCGCAACAAGATGTCGTTGGTCTACGAACAAAACATGTTCTTCCCTCGTATGTACGATGCAGCGCACGCTCATGATTACGAACAAATCATGGGTGGTATCGAAGGTCATGATGTGGACGGCGTAAAAATGCCAACCCAATTTGAAAACCTACGCTTCTTCTTGGCTTATCAATGCAATTTCATGTATTGGCGTTACTTTATGTGGAACTTTGCAGGTCGTCAAAACGATATACAAGGCAATGGCGAAACCGAACACGGTAACTGGATAACAGGTATTTCGTTTATCGACAATGCCCTTTATGGCGACCAAAGTTTGATGCCAGACGAGTTGAAAAACAATAAGGGACACAATGTCTTCTATTGTTTGCCGCTCTTGCTCGGTTTGCTCGGACTCTTCTGGCAAGCATGGCGAGGCAAACGTGGTATCCAACAGTTCTGGGTGGTGTTCTTCTTGTTCTTTATGACAGGTTTAGCCATCGTCGTTTACTTGAACCAAACACCGAGTCAGCCTCGTGAACGCGACTATGCTTATGCGGGTTCGTTCTACGCTTACGCTATATGGTGTGGTTTGGGCGTTTTGGCAATCTATGATTGGTTGAAGAAACTCAAACTTTCAGGAACCATAGCAGCTACGTTGGCTTCTGTGGCTTGTATCCTTGTGCCTATCCAAATGGCTTCACAAACATGGGACGACCACGACCGTTCAGGACGTTATACCTGCCGAGATTATGGTCAGAACTACCTTAACTCTATGCAGGAGAAGGGCAATCCGATTATCTTTACCAATGGCGATAACGATACTTTCCCACTTTGGTATAATCAAGATGTTGAAGGGGTGCGCCAAGATGCACGTGTCTGCAACCTTTCTTATTTGGCTACCGATTGGTATATCGACCAAATGCGTCGTCAAGCCTACACTTCTCCGAGTGTGCCAATCAATTGGCCAAGACTCGATTATGTAGAAGGTACAAACGATTATGTGCAAGTTCAACCAGAATTGAAGCAAGAAGTTTTAGACCTTTATGCACAATCTCCAGAGCAAGCACGCCAACAATTTGGCAAAGACCCATTCGAATTGAAGAATATTTTGAAGTATTGGGTGCGTTCGAAAGACCCTCAATTCCATGTTATTCCAACCGATACGGTTTATGTAACCATCGACAAAGAGGCTGTGAAGAAGAGTGGAATGATGCTTGCAAGCGATACCATTCCTGACCGTATGGCGATTTCGCTCGCTGGTAAAGGTGGCTTGGGCAAGAACGATATTATGATGCTCGAAATGATTGCTAATTGCAACTGGACACGTCCATTGTATGTTGCCGTAACCGTGGGTAGCGAAAACTTCATGAACCTTGGCGATAACTTCATACAAGAAGGACTTGTCAATCGTATTACGCCTTTCTACACGAAGGGACAACGCGACTATGATGCGCAAAAGTCGTACGATGTTATGATGAACAAGTTTAAGTGGGGTGGGGTTTCTACCAAAGGCATTTACTTAGACGAAACCGTTATGCGCATGTGCTACACGCATCGTCGTGAAATGGCATATCTTGCAATGCAACTTTCTATGCAAGGCAAAAATGCTGAAGCGTTGAAAGTGTTGGAAAAGAGTGAAAAGGAAATACCTTTCTACAATGTTCCTGTTTCATTCTCTTACCAACGTGGCGCACCACTTATGGCTGACGTCTACGCAAAGGTAGGAAAGAAGCAAAGAGCAATCCAAATTTACAACGACCTTTGGAAAACGTCAAGTCAATATGTGCGCTATTACTTGAGTTTAAGTGGCAATGGACTCTACATGAGCTTGCCTTCATGTGGTATGCACTTGCAAATCATGATGCAATACCTCCGTGCGGTCAATGAATTTGATGCTAATTGGGCAAAGCAACACGAGAAAGAATTAGTAATGATGGTGGCAGCTTATCAATCAAAAGGCGGAAAAATGCAATGATAAATAAGCAGAAATGCCATAGATAATACGAGGCAGCAAGGAAACTTTAAGTAGGTTTCCTCGCTGCTTTTTGTTTGAAAGAAAATAAAAATGTTTATAGAACAACCCGCACGATTTCTGCGTTGGCTTTATCCACACGCACTATGGCGAATGCCCAAAGATGACCATTCGGTTTATTTGACGTTCGACGATGGTCCCATACCCGAAGCAACACCTTTCATTCTCGACACCTTAGATAAATATGGGGCAAAGGCTACCTTCTTTATGGTGGGCGACAATGTGCGGAAATATCCTGAATTGTTCGAAGAAGTTATCCGTCGAGGGCATCTTGTGGGCAATCATACCTACCACCACCTTGGGTCGTTCAAACATTTTACACTTACATACGCAGTCGATGTAACGAAAGCTAACGGACTTATCAAGTCGAAATTTTTTCGTCCTCCGCATGGCTGGTTGCGCCATTCGGTTTATTGGTGGGTCAAACAAAACTATCGTGTCGTGATGTGGGACGTTGTTACACGCGATTATTCCAAATGGCTTACTGGGCGAGATGTGCTCCGCAATGTGAAAAAATACACTCGCAACGGTTCTATTATTACTTTTCACGATTCGCTCAAAAGCATTGAAAAGTTAGAATATGCCTTGCCACGAGCCTTAGCGTGGTTGAAGCAAGAAGGATATGAGTTTAAAGTTTTCAAGGAAGGAGATTAAAGCTGCGGCAAAGCATTTTGGTTTTTTTGCCTGTGGGGTAGCCAAAGCCGAACGCGTTGATGCTGAAACTGCTGCCAGAGTCTGTGCTTGGCTCGAAAAAGGTAGTCAAGCCGATATGGCATACATGGGCAACTACACCGACAAACGCCTTGACCCTCGTTTGCTTGTTCCTGGAACAAAAACGATTCTGTCGCTTGCCATGAATTATGCGCCTGCTAAAACTTTGCCAAAGGGTGAATATCAGTTGGTGCATACGCTTATGGGCTTGATTATCATGATATTATGAAGGCAAAATTGAGGGAATTGGTAGAAGCAAAGCTGCGTGTAAAGGAAGAGCCTAATAGTAGGGGCGAGTCGGACTCGTCTGACCAGTCTGACTTGTCCGACCAATCAAACCAGTCGGAGTTGTCCGACCAGTCCGACTCTTCCCCAAAACAATCTCCCCAAATCTCCCCTTCTGAAATCCGTGTTTTTGTCGATACTGCCCCAGTTTTGGAGCGTTATTGGGCTTGGAAAGCAGGTTTAGGGTGGATAGGCAAGAGCCACCAACTCATTATTCCGCATGCAGGCTCCATGTTTTTCTTAGGCGAAATATTTCTCCCTTACGAGTTCGACGAATACGATGAGCCAATGCCTTCACGTTGTGGCAATTGTCGCCGTTGCATTGATGCTTGTCCAACCCATGCCATTACCGAGGCGCAAGGTTTTGATAGTGTGAAATGTCTGTCCTATCAGCTTATTGAAAATCGTGGTTCGCTCTCCGAAGAGGCTGTTAGCGCGATGCACGACACTATTTATGGGTGCGACCGTTGCCAAACCGCTTGTCCATGGAATAAGTTTGCTACCCCCAATACCACACCTGAATTTCAGCCAAAGCCCGAATTAATGGCAATGACCAAGGACGATTGGCATAATCTTACGCTGGAACAATATCGCAAACTCTTCAAAGGGTCAGCCGTAAAACGTGTAAAATTTGAAGGATTGAAGCGCAATATTGCCGCTGCCAATGGTAATAGCGATGTGATTGAATGATGAATGCGTCTTTTTAAAGATTGTAAGTAACGATTTTGCGGCTCGCAAAAGCAAATACGGATATATTCTTTGCGGTTAGGAACGTGATACGAGTTGTTGAGCTTGCGAAAAAATCATGCCCCTACATGCCTAAAAACAAGGCTCATGCAATCTAAATCGTTGGCAATTTGTTGAAAAACCATTGGCAAACCATTTGGCAAATCATTAGCAAGCCAGCGTAGGAGCGTGGTTTTTTCGCAAGCTCAACAACTCGTACCACGTTCCGAACACAACAAGCCAACGTAGGGGTGAGATTTTTTCGAAAGTTCAACAACTCGTATTCCGTTCCGCAAAAGCAAATGCGGATATATTCTTTGCGGTTAGGAACGTGGTAAACCACGCCCCTACATGAGAAAATCACGCCCTTACAGCAACAAAAAAGCCCACCGCAGCAGCGATGGGCTTATATTTTAAACCAATTAAAATGGATATTTTATATCCTTTTTATGTTCTTAAAGGGCAAACTTGTAACCCAATGTGATTTGGAATACAGAGTTCTTAGCCTTTGAACCTTCAACATCAAATACCTTTGTTACACCGAAGTTGTAACGAGCATCGAGTTGGAAGTTTGCGTATTCGTAAGAGATACCAACTGGGATAGAGAAGTCGAAAGACTTAGCACCGAGTTTACCCTCTGGGAGGTTCTTGTTAAGTAGCTTATTAACCTTATCACTACCTGTATCAACTTTAGAAGTTGCTTTGTCGCTTACTAAAAAACCTGGTTGGATACCCAATTTTACAGCCAAACCTGGCACTACATAAACGTTAGCCATGATAGGAATGTTAACGTAGTCAAGTTTGTTAGTTACAGTTGCGCTATACTTATCATAGCTCCAATTGTACTTGTTACCTTGCATAGAGTACATAACACCTGCAGAAATTGACAGAAGGTCAGTTGCTTGGTATTCTGCTTCAAGACCTGCAGCAAGACCAATACGTGGGTCAGCCTTGTCAGCATCTGTAAGCATAGCTACGTTCATACCAATTTTTGGTTGCAAGTTAATAGAACCAACTGCGTGTTGTGCGTAAGCACCAACTGAAGCAAGCATAATTGCCGCTGATAAAATTAATTTTTTCATAATCTTTTTACTATTAAATGATTTATATATGTCTTTTTTCTGCTGCAAAAGTACGCTTATTTTTCTATATGAGTCAAATTATTTTACTAAAAAGTTGTTAATATGTGTACAAAATGCCTATTTTTGTTCTATGCTGCAGGTATTTATTGCTATTTGCGAGTTAAAAAGGGTTTTTTATGCAGCTGGTTTGGCACTATTTTATTGGCTCAGTAGAAATATTAGGCGATAAAAATAATGTAGCAGTAACTTTGTAGGGGCGTGATTTTTTCGCTTTGCTCAACAATCACGCCCCTACGAAGTTACTAATGCTGTAAATAAGAAAGATTAAAGAAATAAAAGAATCCCCCCTTTAAATTTCTACTGAGCTTTTTTATTCTTAAAAAAAACAATTGCACCCCTACACTTTTAACAATGTAGGGGTGCAATTTTCGTTTTGTTGTTACCCTTTTTGCGTGAGCCTTTTGCTTCTTTTTTGCGTTAGGGGATTGAACCCCACCTTTTATTTAAAGGTCAATGCTTCTATTTAAAGGTCAATGCTTCTGCGTTGGGGTTCTTTCCAATGTTGATGGTATCGCCTTCGTGGAGTTCGCCCGATAGAATTTTCTCGCAAATGCCATCTTCAATGTAGTTTTGAATGGCACGTTTGAGCGGACGCGCACCGAATTGAACATCGTAGCCCTTTGTGGCAACAAATTCTTTTGCCTTGTCGGTAATGGCGATGGCGTAGCCAAGGTCGGCAATGCGTTTGGTGAGTCCACGCAATTCGATGTCGATAATTTTCTTGATAGCGTCCAAATCCAATTGGTCGAAGGTTATGATTTCGTCCAATCGGTTCAGAAATTCGGGTGCAAACTGCTTGCTGAGGCTCTTTTGGATAATGGCTCTTGCATGCTCTTTGTCTTGTTCGTTGTGAGAAAGTCCATTCAAATTGCGTGCTGTAAAGCCTACACCCTGTCCGAACTCCTTTAGTTGGCGAGTTCCCGCATTCGATGTCATAATGATAATGGTGTTGCGGAAATCGATTAAACGCCCATTTCCGTCGGTCAATCGTCCTTCGTCTAATACTTGAAGGAGCATGTTGAAGACGTTGCCATGTGCCTTTTCGATTTCATCGAGTAGGACAATCGAATAAGGGTGGCGGCGCACTTGCTCTGTCAATTGTCCACCTTCTTCGTAGCCTACATAGCCAGGAGGCGCACCAATGAGGCGTGATGTGTTGAAACTTTCGGTGTATTCGCTCATGTCAATGCGGATTAACGCATCGGCTGAGCCAAACATTGCTTCTGCCAACTTCTTGGCTAAATAGGTTTTACCTACACCTGTCGGGCCGAGGAACATGAATGCGCCAATGGGGTGGTTAGGCTCTTTGATTCCTACACGATTGCGTTGAATGGCTTTTACCATTTTTTCAATCGCTTTATCTTGTGCAATTACCTCATGTTTAAGGTTGTCTGCCATGTTCACGAGCTTTATTCCTTCGCCTTCTTTCATGCGTTGTACAGGCACACCCGTCATCATTGACACCACGTCAGCTACTTTGTCTTCGCCTATTTCGACACGGTCGCTGCTTTCGCCTCGTTCCCATTTTTCTTGCACTTCCTTGAGTTGGGCTTCCAATTCGCTTTGTTTGTCACGGAAAGATGCTGCTAATTCAAAATTTTGATTCTTTACTGCCAACTTCTTTTTCGCATCGGCTTCTTCCAATTTCTTTTGAATTTCAATGACTTCGGCAGGTACTTCAGCATTTTGAAGATGCACTCTTGCACCCACTTCGTCCATAGCATCGATGGCTTTATCAGGGAAAAAGCGGTCGGTAACATATCGGTCTGTCAGTTTGACACATGCCGTTATGGCATCGTCCAAATAGGTTACATGGTGGTGAGCCTCGTAACGGTCTTTTATATTCTTCAATATTTGCAGTGTCTGCTCTACGTTTGTAGGTTCGACCAACACCTTTTGGAAACGGCGTTCCAAGGCTCCGTCTTTCTCAATCGAGTTGCGATATTCGTCCAAAGTGGTGGCTCCAATACATTGAATGGTGCCTCTGGCGAGGGCAGGCTTGAGAATATTGGCTGCGTCCATAGACCCTGGGGTTGAGCCAGCACCTATGAGCGTATGAATTTCGTCGATGAAAATAATTACATCGGGGTTGTCTTCGATTTCTTTGATTAAGGCACGTATGCGCTCTTCGAACTGTCCACGATACTTTGTTCCTGCTACAACGCCTGTCATATCAAGGGTTACAACTCGCTTATTGAATAGAATTGGCGATGTCATGCGCTTCACAATGAGTTGGGCTAAGCCTTCTACGATAGCCGATTTGCCCACTCCTGGTTCACCTATCAAGATAGGATTGTTCTTTTTGCGGCGTCCGAGAATTTCGCTAACACGTTGTATTTCACGTTCACGACCTACTACGGGGTCGAGTTTTCCGTCTAAAGCAGCTTGCGTAAGGTCGGTTCCGAAGTTGTCTAAGACGGGAGTTTTCGATTTTCCGCCTGCTGTTTGCGTTGTCTGTGCCGCCTTTGAACCGCCCATATTGCGATTCATGATAGGTTCTTCGTCTTCATCTTCTGCCATACCGATGCCGTCTTGAATGGAACGCGTAGGTTGTCCCAAGTGGGAGAGGGCTGTGGTGTAATTCAAGTCATTGTTTTGCAATACCATTTTTGCTCCATTGTCCACATTGTCGTGCAGAATGGCGAGCAAAAGGTGCGGTATATCAACGGTTTGCATGCGCTGACTGCGTGCTTCAAGTACTGCCAATTTTAGAATATTATTGGCTTGGTCGCTGAGCAACATGTCGGTTGAAAATTGCATTTCGCTTATGTTTTCGTTGCGCACCCTTTCTTCCAATTGATTTTTTATATTTTCCAAATTCAAATTTAGTTTTCCCAGCATATTGGTAACTGCCCCTTCTTTTTGTCGGAGTATCGCCAACATGATGTGTTCTGGACCTACTTCACGGCTTGCCAATCGCTCGGCTTCTTCGCGCGAGTGCGACAAAACTTCTGAAACTTTGGGTGAAAACTGATTTATCATTGTTCTTTTAACCTTTCTTTATTTGTCTGTTGGCAAATGTTTGCCTTGTTTTAGGGCTTTTGTAGCACCTTATTAGTTGTATTGCAAAAGTTGTGCCAAAAATAAAAAGGCAAGTAAGAAACGTGTGTTTCTCCTTGCCATAGTGTGAAATGAATTCTATCTTACATTAGAAAACTCTGATTTTTGATTGTTTTTTTGCTTGTGCGGAACGGAATACGGGTTGTTGAACTTGCGAAAAAAAATATCGACCCTATCTGCTGTTAGGAACGGAATAAATTCCGCCCCTACATCGATTTGTTGTGTTTGGAACGTGGTAAACCACGCCCCTACGCTGATTTGTTGTGTTCGGAACGCGGTAAACCACGCCCCTACGTTGGCTTGCTAATGATTTGCCATGCGCCGATTTGCACTCTTTGCGTTATTTTGTGCCTATTTTGGCATTCAAAAGAGTCTGTTTTGAGTTGCAAAATAGGCACTTTTATTTTTTATGTTGTTACAACGCTTCGTCTTCAGGCTTGGGAATGTTTCTATTTTTCACCTTTTTGAGGTGTTTCTTCTTCCTCAGCCACGCTTCTTTGCGCTGTAGATAGTCTTCGTGATGCTTTTCTAAGAAGTTATCTGCCATTGAATCTGGTATATACAACCGACATCTTGATGTTTCCGAGCGACCTGTCGCCACCCAAAAGCCCAGTATTTGCCATGCCCATATAGTGGGATACCTTATTAAGAACGAGGATTCCTTGGTCGTTGGTGCTTGTTTTCACTTCCACAGGCACGACCACCACTTTGCCCCAATTAGGATTTGAACTCGCAGTGGCTCTGTTGTTGGCAAAGTAAGAAACCAATCCTGCTATATTGGCAAACTCGTAACTATTTGTTTTTGAGCTATATATGGCAAGGAATGATGTTTTGTTGTCAGGAATTTTATTCTTTGCAAAGAATGAGCCAACGCTATCGGCAGGAAGATGAGAACATTTTGCGGAATGTCGAGATTGTATTTTGAATTAGCTGTGCTGTTGATGCGGCGTAATTCAAGTCTTGCCGAGTTGATGGTATCGTTTTTGTGCTTCGCAATGATGTCGTCGATAGGCAATTGTAACTCGGTGAAGAGTCCCGCAGGGTCTTCAAGTAAGTGCGGTCAGGCTGTTTTGCCAACTTTTCCAATTCAGTTCGGTTCATATCAAAGTTGGTTGTGAGCAACACTTCTTCCGTACTTGTGAGGTGGGTAACCATTGTTTTTGGTTTGTTGTCTACTTTTTCTTGATAGAACATGGCCAATTGAACTGCCTCAATGCGAGTCATTGCACCCAAACCGTTGGTAATTTTGAAGTAGAAGCCAGGGCAAATATCATGTAAGAATTTGTATAAGTTGCGGAAATCTTTCGGATTTTCGTAAAATTTCTGCATGATATACGAGCCATAGTTGTTGTAAACCTTTCCAGCCTTGTCGGTATATGGGTCGTTAAGTCTTATTTTGATGTTTAAATATCTGGTACTTGACTTCTTAATACTATCGCTTACCTCTTGGTCGTCCAATGTATAAGTGCGTGAAGCTGTCAGTCCTCCGCTTCTTACATATCCATTTTTTTCAGGATTGAAGTTGCTTAAAACCTCCGTATTTTCTTCTATAGCTTTTCAAGTTCGTACGCTGTAACCTTCATTGGTGCCAACGAATCGCCATAATAGTTATAATAATAAAGAAGAATCTCGCATGAATCGGCTTGCGGATTGCCTTGCGCATCTTTGCTCAGTATTTTTGTCTTTTCAGGCAATGTGTAATTGTCCAGCACATAGAACTGTGAAGTCATGTTAGCTGTTATTTCTGAACCTGTTTCAGAGTCTTTGATGCGTCCTAAGTATCCTTTTGCCGAACGTGAGAGTACACTTTCTGCCATAATACTTTTAGAGCCAACGCTGAAAGTATCGGTAACGACTTGAATATTATCCGTTGTATCGCCGAGCGACTTGCCAATAAATTCAGTTGTGTCGTCGCATGACGTGAAGGCAAGTGCCATAACGGCTGTTGCCAACGCTAAGAGTTTTGCTTTCATTCAATAAAGTTGTTATAAAACTCAGTGTATTTTTCTTTGACTTCTTCCGCTGTTTTAGGCTGTTGCAACATTGGCTTTTTGTTTTCGCTTGCATATTTTAGCAAGTCTTTATTCACATTATCGCCCGTTTCTATGATGCCGTCAGAGTAGTCAATTGCTAATTTCCCAAGTTCCATGAAGTCGAAATTATCGCCATATTTCTCCAATTTGCTCACTTCTGCACTTCTAAATTCAAGACATTTCTTGAACATATCGCCGAGGCTGTCGTGTGGTTGTTCTGAGAAGAGCGACGTAATAACTTTTGAGTTGGTAAATTGTGGTTCATCGTGATAAGCTGTTTTAACATAGAATGGTATCACCGCTGACATCCAACCTTGGCAGTGTATAATATCAGGAGTCCATCTTAGCTTTTTAACAGTTTCCAATACGCCGCGTGCAAAGAAAATGGCTCTTTCTCCATTATCAGGGTAATCGTTGCCGAGTTCGTCCTTTGTCATTGCCGAACGCTTTTGGAAATAATCCTCGTTGTCAATGAAATATACTTGGATTCTAGTTTGTGGAATGCTCGCTACCTTGATGATGAGCGGATGATCCATGTCGTTGATGATGAGGTTCATACCCGAAAGTCGTATCACCTCGTGCAATTGACCTCTTCTTTCGTTGATTGCTGCCCACTTAGGCATGAATGTACGAATTTCGAAGCCTGCCTCTTGCATAAGATTTGGCATTTCTGCACCAAACATTGCCATCTCTGAATCTGGAACATACGGTGAGATTTCTTGGTTTATGAACAATACTTTCTTTCCCATTTTATTTTGCTTTACTTCTTGCAAAGTTACAAATTTATATTGACAATTCAGTGTCTTTTTGGCGTAAATCGTCAAGAAAGTCCCATATTTGGCATATTTTTAGGGTATTCTTACGAGTTTTAAATAAATTTGTTGTTACTTTGCACTAAAATTAGGAATATTGAAAATGAAAGTTATTGAAAAGGTTGTCGATTTGAAAAACGAGCTTTTTGAGGTTCGTAAGTTAGGCAAGTCAGTTGGTTTAGTGCCAACTATGGGTGCTTTACATGAAGGACACGCATCGCTTGTGTCAAGAAGTGTGAATCAAAACGATGTTACTGTGGTTTCAGTTTTCTTGAATCCTACACAATTTAACGACAAAGGTGATTTGGAAAGGTATCCTCGCACGTTAGAAGCCGATTGTAAATTATTGGAATCGTGCGGTGCTGACTATGTTTTTGCACCTTCGGTTGCTGAAATGTATCCTTCAAAAGACGAACGTCAGTTTGAATTTCCACCTCAATCTACGGTAATGGAAGGTGCGAAACGTCCTGGTCATTTCAATGGAGTGTGCCAAGTTGTCAGTCGTTTGTTCTATATTGTACGCCCACAACGTGCTTATTTTGGTGAGAAAGATTGGCAACAAATCGCTGTTGTAAAGCGACTTGTCGATTTTATCAATATGGATATTGAGATTGTGGAATGCCCAATTATCCGTGATGAAGACGGTTTGGCAAAAAGTTCACGCAATGCTTTGCTCTCAGACGATGAGCGTCAAATAGCTCCCCATATATATAAGGTGTTGAAAGCGAGCCAAGCGGAGGTTGAAAAGCTGAGTATTGCAGAATTGCACGATAAAGTGGTAAGCGAAATTAATGCAAAAGACGGTTTAGAAGTGGAATATTTCGACATAGTTGATGGCAATACACTTCTGCCTGTAACTACTTGGGAGGCTTCTCCTTATGTGGTTGGTTGCATTACAGTATATTGTGGTAAGACGCCAATCCGTCTTATTGACCATATAAAATATAAAGGTTAAAAATGCAGATTGAAGTTTTAAAAAGTAAACTCCATTGTGTTCAAGTTACAGAGGCTAATTTGAACTACATAGGAAGTATTACAATAGATGAAGATTTAATGGACGCGGCTAACATGATAGCCGGCGAGAAGGTTCAGATAGTGGATAATAACAATGGTGAACGTTTTGAAACCTATATTATAAAGGGAGAACGGGGCAGTGGTTGCATTTGTTTGAATGGGGCAGCTGCACGCAAAGTTCAAGTGGGCGATACGGTTATCATTATCAGTTATGCGCTAATGGACTTTGAAGAGGCGAAACATTTTAAACCAAGTGTGGTTTTTCCAGAGAATAATAGGGTGTAAGAACGATTGCACCAATTCTTTTATACAATAGCGCAGTGGGTTTCTTAGATAAACTCACTGCGTTGTTGTTGCGTTTCAAGCTTGTACAGAACGGACAAAAACGTCCGCCCCTATGTGGGTTTGCTGTGTGCGGAACGGAATAAATTTCGCCCCTACAAGGGTTTGCTGTGTGTGGAACGGAATGAATTCCGCCCCTACAAGTATCTTGCGTAAAGATATTGCCAACGAGCGTAATGCCAACTTGTTTCCTTGTAGGGGCGTGATTTATCACGTTCCTATCAGCAGTTTAATGATTTGCATGATACAATGTGGTCTTGTAGGGGCGTGATTTATCACGTTCCTATCAGCAGTTTAATGATTTGCGTGATACAATGGGGTCTTGTAGGGGCGTGATTTATCACGTTCCTATCACCCACGTGTTCGTCTTTCCCTATGAGAAACGAAAATCGAGTTGTGTTGTTGCGTTTCAGGCTTGTACGGAACGGAATAAATTCCGCCCCTACAAAGGTTTGCTGTGTTCGGAACGGAATAAATTCCGCCCCTACAAATATCTTGCGTAAAGATATTGTCAACGAGCGTAATGCCAACTTGTTTCCTTGTAGGGGCGTGATTTTTTCGCAAGCTCAACAACTCGTATCACGTTCCTATCAGCAGTTTAATGATTTGCGTGATACAATGGGGTCTTGTAGGGGCGTGATTTATCACGTTCCTATCAGCCACGTGTTCGTCTTTCCCTATGAGAAACGGAAATCGAGTTGTTGAGCTTGCGAAAAAATACGCCCCTACGGAGATTTGCACACGATTTTCAACTATTTTGCAATGGTAGTAAATCGTTTTTTACACTCCATAACCCATTACTACACACACGACACACCTATACTTACTTGATTTGGGTTTCACCATTGTGTACCTTTGCAACAGAAATAGCTGCCACGACACGTTAGTAACGTTGGAAAATCGACCATAGAAGCGGAATTTTTTTTCGCAAGTTCAACAATTCGATTTCCGTTTTACTTTTGTGAAAGATGTTTCTCGACAATATTTAATTCAACATCAACAAAATCTGCAGGTTTCATTCCCTTTTTGTTTCTTATGGTATGTACACATATTCTAACATGGCACGTCGTATGTTGCGTGCAGTGAGCAGTGGCAAAGTGGCAAAAGCTACGAGTGCCACGATGTAAATCCATGCGTCGCTAAGTGGGTATCCATTGAAAATAGTCATTTGATAGACCATATAATAATGTCGTAAAGGTATGAGTTGTGCCATTCCCATTATCATGGGGTTCATGGCAAAGACGGGATAGGTGGCTCCACATGCCGAGAAACCCAATACTCCCCAAAGGCTACAAACACTCATAGACATGCGCAGCGAAGGCATTAGTCCGAAGATGAAGATGCCAAAGCCTTGCGAAGCGGTAACAACAAGAAATGCCAACAGAATGATATTTCCTATTCCACCTGGGTGAGGGAAGTCTAAATAGCCATAGACAAACCATTCATAGCCCAAAAACATGGTAAAAAACACGAGAAATTGGGGCAGGAATTTGCCTGTGATTGCTATGAGAATGTTCTTTCCTGCCATTTGCATCCATTCCCTTGACCGCCCGAATTTTAATTCTGTACCAATAGAATAGGCTGTGATGAGCATTATGAAGAGGATAAAAATTCCTGGTATCATGATAGTCGACAGATAGATATTATAGTTCAGCCATGGGTTTCCGATGGTGTGCATATCTAATGCTATGGGCTGTAGTTTTGTTTTTATTTCGCGTTCGGTTTTGCCGAGCATTTGCATTTTGGCAGAACGACGGAAGCCGCACCAAGATTGGTGATGGTTTTCAAATCTTTGAAGAGCAATGCGCCTGCGATGAGGGTTACATTGCTATAATAAAATGAAATTTTGGGCTGTCTGCCGGCTACAAGTTTAGCCGTTGTTCCTTTGGGTAGGTACAAGAATGCGTATATTTCGCCTCTTTGTATGGCTTTTCTTGCTTCGTTTACGTTGTTGAAATGTGCCACCACTTTTGTGCTTTGGAACGCATCTAACCTTCTCACAAGGGTGCGTGTTATCATGGAATTGTCGTTATCAACTACTCCGCAAGGCAAATTTTTGGGTTGTCCGTCGCCCATGAGGGTGGTGAAAAAGAACAAAATGATAATCGGAAAGATTATCATGCAGAACAAGTAGATAGGTGCGTGTAGCATTTGTCCTATCTCTCGTGCCGCTATGTTCATAATTCTACGAAACACAATTCACTTTTTTGCTTGCCATCTTGCCGATGACCATACGTTATTTCTTTAATATCACGGACATTCCTGGGCGCAAACCATCAATTCTTTGAAGTGGTTTGGCTTTTACTTGGAATGTTTTTAAATCGTATTGTCCTGTTGATTTTGTCGCTTTCCACACGGCGTAAGTGCCTTGGTCTTTGATAGCGGTAACTTGGAAATCTATTTCTTTTCCGAAAGCAGGAATATAGGCTTTCACTCGTGAGCCAATCTTCATTCCTTTGAGTTGGTCTTCACGAATATTGAACGTTGCCCACACGTCGTTGGTCATGGCAATCGACATGATAGGCGAGCCTAAGCCCACCAACTCGCCCACTTTTGGGTAAATGGTAGACACTTCTCCGTCGGCAGTGGCACGTTGTACGGTTTCTTTCAATACTGATTTCACTACTTGCACCACCTCTCGTGCGGCTTTTGCTTGACTTTTTGCTAATTGTTTCGTTTCTTCTCGCTTGCCACTTTTTGCCAATTCGTATTGCGAAAGTGCTACTTCTACTGCCGATTTTGTGGTGAGAAATGCTGCTTCGGCTTCATCTCTTTTCTGTGCCGACACTACTCCCTCGTTGAAAAGGCGTTGCAATCGTCCGTAAGTTTTTTGTGCTACGTCGTTTGCTGTAAGGGCTTGTTGATAAATCGAATATGCCGTTTTGATGATTTCTTCACGATTGGGGGCTTGGGTTAAGTCGCTCAATGCTTCGGTAGCATTTGCGGTAGCCTCTGCCACCTTTTCTTGTGCATTGGCTTCGGGTATTTCTACCACTGCCAACACATCACCTTTATGCACCATATCACCCTCTTTCACACGGAGTTCGGTGATGCGTCCTGGCAATTTGCAAGCTACTCGGTATTCGCTTACTTCAATTTCGCCTTGTATTACTTCTTCCTCTTTGCCCAATGTGAAATATCCGATGACGGCAACGAGGACTACCACTGTGGCAAAGCCTATGATAGCCAAGAGAATGTTGTTGTGTTGCGATTTTGCTGACATATTTTTTTTCTTGCTTTTTTGTTTGGAGAACTAGGAGAACTAGGGAAACTAGGGAAACTAGGGAAACTAGGAGTACTAGGAAAACTAGTCTGACTAGGGTTCGATTAGTCCTTTCTTAGGCTTTTACAACGCTCCTATTGCCTTTTTGAGTCCTACATGAGCCGTTCTGACTGCAATTTCGGCATCTATGATAGCGGTTTTAGCCGTGAGCCATGCTGTTTGTGCTTGCATGACATCGGTAACGGTCATGACTCCTTCCTTGAAACCAAGGTTGGCAACACGCAGATTTTCCTCTGCCGACTTCATATTTTTGTTGGCTGTCAAAAGCCTTTCGTTGGCATTTTTCAGTCGGAAGTTATTTTGTTCCACTTCCAACCTTATTTTATTTCTTACATCGCTCAACTCCATTTCTGCCATACGAGTAACCCCTTGTGCGGCACGGGTGCGATATTTTCCTTCTCCCCAATTCCAAATTGGCACATGCAAAACAAGTCCAACACTCCAAAGGTCGCGAAATTTTTGTTCGAAACCGTTGAAAGTGTTAGGATTTGTAATGGTGTACCCTGCCGTCAATGCAAGGTGCGGACGATAAAGAGCCTGAATTAATTTTGTGTTTTGACGCGTTATGTCGACCGTATTCTGCAACAATCTCACCTCTGGGCGAGCGTTGTAGGCTGTGTCTACATGGTTATATTGCGTTGGGCTGAGTGCTGTCAGTTCGTCTGTATTTTCGTCTTTCAAACTTATTTCGTTCTCTATGGAGAGTCCGCAGAGTTGGCAAAGTGCCATTTTAGCGAGCGAAATGCCGTTTTTTATTTCCGCAATGGTGAGATTGGCAGTATTGACCGCTACCGAAACCTTTAACCCATCGGCTTTGGTGGCTACTCCTGCCTCATACATTTTGTTCACATTGTCGTTCAATTTTGCTATTAAATCCCGATATTGTGTTGCCAATCGTTCTTTCTTTTTGAGCGAAATGATGAGCCAATAAGCGTTATCAACGGCAAAAAGCACGGTTTGCTGTTTCAGAGCGATGTCGTTTTGCGCCACCTGTTCGCCTATTGCTGCCAAGTCGTTGGCAGCTTTGATAGCCCCGCCCATATAAATAGGTTGTGTTACCATGATGCCTGCCGCATACATGTTTTTGGTGTTGGTGCGCAATTCGTTTTTAATGGTTTCGCCAATGTTGTTGCCTACCTGCGAGAGTGGAGCGCCAATGTTGCCAAGTACTTCGCTAAGGCGTTTCATTGCCTCTGCCGAAATGATGCCTTGTTGCTGGAGGAAGGATAAGTTTTGCCCTATCTGCGCTCCCATTTTGCCCACGGTGGTGGAGCCAAGATTGGTCAATGTTTCCTTTTGCTTATCGTTGAGCAACGACATTTCCCGCGATAAATGTTCGTATCCAGCCATACCCATAACTCGCGGCAAATACTTTGTTTTTGCAGCTTTGTGTGCATTTTCGGCAATTTCTACCGATATGCGCGATATGGCAAGTTGCTTATTGTTTTGCAGTGCCAACTCTCGACAGCGTTCCAACGATAATGTGTTTTGCGCATGGAGTGTTGAAATAACCCCGAAAACAATAGCTATAACCCCAAATAGGTTTTTCATTTTCTCAATCTCAATTTGCTTGCAAAGTTATATAATTTTCCAACCAATGCCAAGCAAATTGTTCTATATTTTCTTTATTTACGTTAAAGAATAGATTTTTTGTTCAAAAAAGAACCATAATTAATTTTTTTTTTTAATTTTGCAATTGAATTTGTATTTGATACAAGATTTATAAGAATTACATTTATGGTGAAACGTGGTTTTTTTTATAGAGTTTTCGACCTCTATTATGATGGATTCAAGAACATGACTTTGGGTAAGACACTCTGGGCGGTGATTCTTATAAAGCTCTTCATCATGTTTTTTATTCTCAAACTTTTCTTTTTTCCTAATTATATTAAGGAGAATGCCAAGAAGGGGAGCGAGGATAAGTTTATAGCAACCGAAATGTTGAACAGAAACTAAGCGAAGTTTTTTGGAGGAAAGCTGAGATTTGTCCGACCAGTCTGACTAGTCCGACTCGTCCAAACACTCCCCTCCAACTTAAACAACCGAAAATTATCATTCTAACAGTAATATTTAAACAGTATGGGAAATCATTTTTTAGCCATTGACCCTGATTTAGTGAATTGGTCGCGCGCTCAATTTGCCCTCACAGCCATCTATCACTGGCTGTTTGTGCCGCTGACGCTCGGTCTTGCACTCATTATGGGTATCATGGAGACGTACTATTATCGTACGCGCGATGAGTTTTGGAAAAAGACGGCACAGTTTTGGCAACGTCTTTTCGGTATCAATTTTGCCATGGGTGTGGCAACAGGTATCATTCTCGAATTTGAATTTGGTACAAACTGGAGTAACTATTCATGGTTTGTAGGCGACATTTTCGGTGCGCCACTCGCCATTGAGGGTATGTTAGCCTTCTTTATGGAGTCTACTTTCGTTGCCGTGATGTTCTTCGGTTGGAAGAAAGTATCACGCGGTTTTCACCTTGCTTCTACGTGGCTCACAGGTTTGGGTGCTACCATTTCGGCGTGGTGGATTCTTGTTGCCAATTCATGGATGCAATATCCAGTTGGTTGTGCGTTCAATCCTGACACGATGCGCAACGAAATGACCTCGTTTTTGGAAGTGGCTTTAAGCCCAGTGGCAGTTAATAAGTTTATTCATACCGTTACTTCGGCATGGGTTTTGGGTGCTTGCTTCTGTGTTAGCGTAAGCTGCTGGTATTTATTGAAGAAACGCCATGTAGAATTTGCCAAAAAGAGTTTGAAGGTTGGCGCAGTGGTAGGTCTTGTTTCGTCGTTGATTACAGCGATTGCAGGCGATAATTCTGCTTACCTTGTTGCCCAAACTCAGCCTATGAAACTCGCTGCAATGGAGGCTTTATATAAAGGTGGTAACAGTCAAGCCTTGACAGCCTTTGCTCTTGTCAATCCATTTACAGAGCAAGAGGACTACACGACACAAACTGAGCCACCAATGAAGATAGCTGTTCCAAACATGCTTTCGTTCCTTGCAACTCGTACAACCAACGGCTATGTTCCAGGTATTCAAGATGTTATCAACGGATATACCAAAGACGATGGCACAGTAGAACCTTCATTGAAAGAAAAAATGGCACGTGGCCAATTGGCTATCGCTGCTTTGAAGGCTTATCGTGGTGGCGAAAAGACCGCAGCAAACGAAAAAGTTTTAAAAGAAAACATGAAATATTTTGGTTACGGCTACATTAAAAACGCCGACCAAACTGTTCCGCCAATTGCCGTAAACTTCTATGCTTTCCGCATCATGGTTGGTTTAGGCACATTGTTTATCTTTGTGTTTGCGTTTATCCTTTTCATTATTTATCGAAAGGACATTACACGCCCTCGTTGGCTACAATTATTGGGCATTGCGCTCATTCCTTTGGCTTACATTGCCAGCGAAAGTGGTTGGTTGGTAGCCGAATTTGGTCGTCAGCCATGGACTATTCAAGACATGCTTCCTACATGGGCATCGGTAAGTCATCTTACTTCGGGCAACGTGGCAACCACCTTCTTCCTCTTTGCCTTCCTCTTCACCACCATGTTGGCGGTAGAAATAAGCATTATGTGTAAACAAATAAAGAAAGGACCACAACTATGACATACGAATTTTTGCAACATTACTGGTGGTTCCTCATCGCCCTTTTAGGTGGGTTGTTGGTGTTCCTCATGTTCGTTCAAGGTGCTAACTCTATGATTTTCCAATTGGGAAAGACAGACGTAGAGCGCCGATTGGTAGTAAACTCAACGGGTCGTAAATGGGAATTTACCTTTACCACGCTCGTAACCTTTGGTGGTGCATTCTTTGCATCGTTCCCACTCTTTTACAGTACAAGTTTCGGCTCTGCTTATTGGGTATGGGTTGCCATTCTTTTCACTTTTATCATTCAAGCTGTAAGCTACGAATTTCAGAACAAAGCAGGCAACCTCTTGGGTGTGAAAACCTTCCAAACTTGCTTGATTATCAATGGTATCGTTGGTCCATTGCTCATCGGTGGTGCTGTAGCAACCTTCTTTACAGGTTCCAACTTCATCGTTGAGAAAGCCAATATCGTCAATGAAATGCAACCCGTTATCTCGCATTGGGCAAACGGCTCACGCGGTTTAGACGTATTGTTGAACCCTTGGGTAGTTGTTTTCGGTATCGCAGTGGTATTCTTGGCACGTGTTTTGGGTACACTCTACATTCATAACAATGTGAACGACGACGCTATCCGCTCTCGCGTGCGCCCACAACTGCTCATCAATACCGTCTTCTTCCTTGTTTTCTTCCTCGCTTTCTTGGTGAAAACATTGCTCGGCGAAGGCTATGCAGTCAATGCAGAAGGCGTTATCGTCATGGAACCAATGAAGTATTTGAACAACCTTTTGGATATGTGGTACTTAGCCGTTATCCTTTTAATAGGTGTTCTCATGGTACTCTATGGCATCGTGCGCACCATCATGCAACCTACTTTCATTAAAGGTATTTGGTCTACTGGCATCGGCGTTGTCCTCGTAGTCATCGTTCTCTTCCTCATTGCAGGTTGGAACAACACCGCCTACTACCCTTCAACAGCCGATTTGCAGAGTTCGCTCACCTTGCAAAACTCAAGTTCAAGCGAATTTACATTGACCGCCATGTTCTATGCGAGCCTCATTGCACCATTCGTTCTCGCCTACATCTTCTATGCTTGGCGCAGCATCGACAGCAAGAAACTCGATAAAGCCGAATTGGGCGACGACAAACACGCTTATTAAACTCGTTTTGGGTGCGTAGGAACGTGATTTTTTCACAAGCTCAACAGCTCGTATTACGTTCCTAACAACTCAAAAACAATAATGAAAAACGTGGAAAATGGACTTTGTTCCGTTTTCCACGTTTTTTTGTTACCATAATCTGGTGTGCGGAACGGATACGAGTTGTTAAGTTTGTGAAAAACCTCCGCCCCTACACCTTTTTTATATATAGGCTGTTTTGCGCTTTAAAACAATAGGTTTTGGAATGCAAAACAGTAGGTTTTGAAAATCAGACCGGTTATCCTGCAATTTATCCCATATTTTTGTGCAAACGATAAAAAATGTAAGCATACCTACAAATAGGCATTGGAGGGATAGAAAATGCCCTCGTTTTGTAATCCAAAGATTGCAATTATTGGTGTATAATCTTAAAGGCGATACCTAAAAGTAGGTATTGAGTGCATAAAACTATTCGTTTTTGCACATCTTAAAAGACTTGTGCAATGAAAAATACTTAATTATAAGTATTGTCAAAAAAAGATAAACCGAGTACCTTTGTAACCTAAAAAATAATAACCAGACCAAGTATCCCATTATAAGGTACTCGGTTAAAAAATTTACTAAATTACAGATATTGTTATGAGAGAAGAATGGAGAGGTTTCACAGGCACAAAGTGGCTTGATGAAGTTAATATGCGCGAGTTTATCCAGTCAAACTATACTGGCTACGATGGCGATGCAGAATTTCTTGCAAATCCAACAGAAGCTACTGACAAGCTTTGGGGCAGATTAAAAGAACTCCAAAAAGAAGAACGCGCTAAAGGCGGTGTTCTCGATATGGAAACAGAAATAGTTTCAAGTATGACAGCTTATGGTGCAGGCTACATTGACGAAAGTATGAAAGACCTTGAAAAAGTAGTAGGTCTTCAAACCGATAAGCCTTTGAAGCGTGCCTTTATGCCATATGGTGGTATCAAGATGGCTGAACAAGCATGTACTACTTACGGCTACCAACCATCAGAAAAGCTCCACGAAATCTTTACAAAATATTGCAAGACCCACAATGATGGTGTGTTCGATGCTTATACTGACGAGATGAAACTCGTTCGCCACAACCATATTCTTACAGGTCTTCCTGATACATACGGTCGTGGACGTATCGTAGGCGACTATCGTCGTGTAGCTCTTTATGGTATCGACTTCCTCATTGCAGAGAAGAAAAAAGACTTGAAGAACTGCGGTTGCGGCGAAATGCAAGACAACATTATCCGTCTTCGTGAAGAAATTTCAATGCAAATCAAGGCGTTGAAAGAAATGAAGGAAATGGCTAAGATTTATGGTTACGATATTTCTAACCCTGCTAAGAACGCTCGCGAAGCAGTTCAATGGCTCTATTTTGGCTACCTTTCAGCTATCAAGACACAAAATGGTGCTGCCATGTCAGTAGGTCGTGTGTCTACTTTCCTCGATATTTACATCAACCGCGACCTTGAAGAAGGTACATTGACCGAAGAAGAAGCACAAGAATTGATTGACCACTTGGTTATGAAGTTCCGCATGGTGAAGTTTGCTCGTATTCCTTCTTACAACCAACTCTTCTCTGGCGACCCAGTTTGGGCAACCCTCGAAATGGCTGGTTTAGGTATGGACGGTCGCCACATGGTAACAAAGAACGACTTCCGTTTCCTCCACACATTGGAAAACATGGGTCCTTCACCAGAACCTAACCTCACAGTGCTTTATTCTCCAGCTTTGCCTGAAGGTTTCAAGAAATATGCAGCAAAGATTTCGGTTAAGACAAGCTCTATTCAATACGAAAACGATGAAGTTATGCGTCCAGTTTGGGGCGACGACTACTCAATTTGCTGCTGCGTTTCAGCAACACAAACAGGTAAGGAAATGCAATTCTTCGGTGCTCGTGCCAACTTGGCTAAGTGCTTGACATACGCTATCAGCGGTGGTGTAGACCACAAAACACGCGAACAATGCGGCCCTGCGTTCCGTCCTATCGAAGGCGATGTAGTAACTTACGAAGAATTTATGCCAAAATTCATGGATATGATGGAATGGTTGGCAGGCGTTTATGTAAACACCTTGAACCTTATCCACTACATGCACGACAAATATTTCTACGAAGCAGCCGAATTGGCACTTATTGATACCGATGTTCGCCGCACATTCGCAACAGGTATCGCTGGTTTCAGCCATGTTGTAGACTCAATTTCAGCTATCAAATATGCTAAGGTAAACATCGTTCGCGACGAAACAGGTTTCCCACTCGAATTTAAGACCGAAGGCGAGTTCCCACGCTATGGTAACGACGACGACCGTGCAGACGAAATTGCAGTATGGTTGCTCAAGACTTTCATCAGCATGATAAAGAAACACCATACTTATCGTGATTCAGAACCAACAACAAGTATTTTGACCATTACCTCAAACGTGGTTTATGGTAAATATACTTCAAATATGCCTGACGGTCGTCCTGACGGTGCTCCATTGGCTCCGGGTGCTAACCCATCATACGGTGCAGAGCAAAACGGCTTGTTAGCTTCTTTGAACTCAGTAGCAAAATTGCCTTACGAATATGCTTTGGACGGTATTTCAAATACACAAACCATCGCTCCAAGCACATTGGGTAAGGACGACGAAGAACGTACAAATACCCTCGTGGGCGTAATGGACGGATACTTCAGCCGTGGCGCACACCACTTGAACGTAAACGTGTTCGGTGTTGAAAAGCTCATCGATGCTATGGAACACCCTGAAAAGGAAGAATACGCTAACTTCACCATCCGTGTCAGCGGTTACGCAGTGAAGTTCATCGACCTTACACGCGAGCAACAAGAAGATGTTATCGCTCGTCAGGCTCACGCTAAAATGTAAGCATTGATTTAAGTTTTTAAAATATTAAAAAGATAATTGGGCAGCTGCCCAATTATCTTTTTCATATTGAGAAAGTCAGACAGGTCCGACAAGTCCGACAGGTTAGACAAAACTACAAACATTATGGCAGAAATCCCCACAATCGACATCTCCACCGAGCAAACCATCAACGCTGATGGCACTCACACCGCTCGTGTACACTCTATCGAAACCTTCGGCTCAGTAGACGGGCCAGGTATTCGCTTCATCGTTTTCCTCAAAGGTTGCGCCATGCGCTGCCAGTATTGCCATAATCCAGACACATGGGAACCAAATTCAGACACCCTCACCACCGCCGACGAACTCTTAGAAAAAGCACTCCGATACAAAAGCTATTGGGGCAAAAACGGAGGTATCACCGTTAGCGGAGGAGAATCGTTGTTGCAAATAGACTTCCTCATCGAATTTTTCAGAAAGGCAAAAGCAAAAGGCATAAACACCTGTTTGGACACATCGGCACAGCCCTTCCGCCGCACAGGTCAGTTCTTCAAGAAGTTTGAAGAACTGATGCAGTATACCGATTTGCTGCTTTTCGACATTAAACATATCGACACTGTCGAGCATAAAAAGCTCACAGGGTGGGGCAACGAGAACATACTCGACTGCGCTCGTTATCTTTCAGAAATCAATAAACCCATTTGGCTGCGCCACGTCCTCGTGCCTACCATTACCGACAACGATGAATATCTGCACCGTTTGCGTGCTTTTATCGAAGAATTGCACAATGTAGAACGCATCGAAGTGCTGCCTTATCACACACTTGGCATTTATAAATGGGAAAATTTGAACCTACCTTACGCCCTAAAAGACATACCAGAACCCACCCCAAAAGCGGTGGAATATGCTCAACGAGTGTTAGAAGGAAAAGCATAAAAAGATAATTTTTATTAATCTTCTGTTCATAACCTTTTCTTGTTCAAAGAATTTCTATACCTTTGTTCCCATAATTGGTCAATTCTATTTAAGAATGAAAAGGATTATTATTGCTATTAGCCTGTTATGCTTGCCATTTATACTTTTAGGACAGAATAATATAGGAACAAACGACAACGAACAAGCAAACGAAATAGCGCACATATCACCCCCAAAAACTCCAGCGGAAAGGAAAAAGCTGTATGAGTCTTTGGCAATCATGGGCGATGCTGTGAGCCAATATAAACTTGCGCTTTGTTATGACGATGGAATCGGTGTTCCACAAAACTATGGTGAAGCGCTGAAATGGTATCGTAAATCCGCCGAACAAGGAGTGCCACAAGCACAACACAACCTCGGTTTTATGTACGCATTGGGCAATGGTGTACGACAGAGTTGGAAAGAAGCCGCAAAATGGTTTCAGCAAGCTGCCGACCAAGACCATACATTGGCACAATTCGCCTTAGGCTCATGTTACGAAAGTGGCAATGGCGTAGAACAAAATTATGTAGTTGCAGCAAAATATTTTAGAGCAGCAGCTGCAAAGGGATTGCTGCCCGCTGTCAATGCCCTCGCCTCATTTTATTTTGAAGGGACAGGCATTGTGCAAAACTATGAAGAAGCACTAAAATTATACCGTCAAGCCGCCGAACAAGGCTACTCGGAATCACAATATAAACTCGGAGTTTGCTACCAAAAAGGCACAGGAGTGAAAGCCAATATAAACGAAGCACTGAGATGGTTTTTAAGGGCTGCTCAACAAGGATATGCCCCTGCACAAAACGATTACGGCACTTATTTCTTAGATGAGAACAACCCTAAAAAAGATTATCCTACCGCTTTGTTCTGGCTACATAAAGCTGCCGAACAGGAAAATGCACAAGCCATGTACAACATTGCCGTAAGTTACGAAAACGGGTGGGGCGTAGCACAAAGCTTAGAAAATGCCATAAGTTGGTATCGAAAGGCTGCATTGGCAGGCGATGCCGATGCTATGCTGCAAATGGGATTGGCATACGCAGACGGAAGAGGCGTGAAACAAAGTTGGACAGATGCCACTCAATGGCTTTTGAAAGGAGCAGAAGCGGGCAATGCGGAAGCCCAATCCTACTTTGCCTTGTGTCTTTTACAAGGTAAAGGCATAGCAACCGATGCTAAAAAAGCCGTAAAATGGTTGGAAAAAGCAATAGAACAAGGCAACGCAATGGCAGCTAACAATCTTGGATTTTGCTATCTCAACGGATTTGGTGTTGAAAAAGATAAAGAAAAAGCCAAATATTATTTTCAGAAATCAGCCGAAATGGGCTATGAGTTGGCAAAGAAAAATTTAAAATTCATAAAATAAAAGTGTGGTAAATTTGCTCCCTTATGTTCTTGTAAGAATACATTTTTTAAAGAAAATATATACAATAATTTGCAGTTTATGGAATTTTTATTTAACTTTGCTTCATCATTTTTTCAAAAAGCCATAAAATGAAAAGAAAAGTTATATTGTTTGCAGCGTTGCTTTTGCCCCTTTTCGTTTTAGCACAAAGCAATTTAGGCAAGGCGGACGATAAAAAAACAGATGATTTTGTACACGAAAACTATTTTGGAGGGTTTACACCTGAAGAATTTCAACTCTATAAAGATGCTGCAAAGGCTGGCGATGTTGATGCACAATACAACGTGGGCTACTGCTACGAGAATGGTGAAGGAGTGGAACAAAACTATAGCGAAGCCGCAAAATGGTATCGTAAAGCCGCTGAGCAAGGACTCTCTGCTGCACAACATGGCTTAGGATTTCTCTATGCCTACGGTCAAGGAGTGAAAGAGAATTGGACAGAAGCTGCAAAATGGTTTAGCAAAGCTGCAGAACAAGGCTACGGACTGTCTATTTTTGCCATGGGAGCTTGTTACGAAGACGGCAATGGAGTTCCGCAAAACTTTGTAGAAGCCGCAAAATATTACCGCAAGGCAGTGGATAAAAATGTGGTTGAAGCCTACGAAGCACTCGGACGATTTTATTATATAGGTGGTGGCGTGCCGCAAAACTATGAAGAAGCTGTAAAATTATTTGCGAAAGGAGCAGCTTTGAGAAACCCTAATGCGCAATATTATTTAGGACTTTGCTATCATTTTGGCAATGGAATCAAGGCTGATACCACTGAAGCGGTGAAGTTGTACTTGCTATCGGCAGAACAAGGATTTGCTCCTGCACAAAACGAATTAGGTAATTTTTATCTTACAGACCCAACTCATAAAGATTACAAAAAGGCACTTGAATGGCTGAATAAGGCAGTTGCCCAAGACTTGCCTGACGCTTTTTTCAACATGGCACTCTGTTATGAAGAAGGGTGGGGCGTTGAACAAAATTTGAAAACAGCGGTAGAGTGGAATCGCAAAGCTGCTTTAGCGGGCGATGCTGAGGCTATTACAAAAATGGGAATTGCTTACGAAGAAGGAAAAGGTGTTGAACAAAATATGACCGATGCGGTGAAATGGTACCTGAAAGGTGCTGAATTAGGCAATTCGGACGCACAAACCAACTATGCTAAGTGTCTTTTACAAGGCAATGGTATTACGCAAAATTACACAGAAGCCATAAAATGGTTGGAAAAAGCTGTTGCTCAAAAAAATCCAATCGCTATTAATAACTTAGGATTTTGCTATCTCAATGGATTTGGTGTAACTGCCGACCTTGAAAAAGCTGAGCAATATTTTCAAAAAGCTGCCGATATGGGCTATGAATTGGCAAAGGAAAATCTAAAAATGCTAAAATAAAGAATAATGAAGAAATTCTCTACTATCCTTGTGTTACTCTTTGTCAGCACCATTGTGTTGGCACAAGACTTCAATCGCTATTTTATTGATGCCACATTGCGCATCGATTACACGTTTATTGGCAATATAAAGCAACAACATATTGCCGTTGATGAACTCTGTAAGATACCTCGTTGGTATGGTAAACATCAGCGATTGAGCGAATTACCTGTTGAAGGAAATGGACAAATTACCGTCCGCGACCACAAAACGCAAACCATTATTTACCGTAATTCCTTCTCAACTTTATTCCAAGAATGGCTCTCTTACGATGAAGCAAAGACAGCGACAAAATCGTTTGAAAACGTTTTCCTCGTGCCATTTCCTAAAGATACAGCCGACATCACCATAGAATTGCGCGACAATCGCCGTTCTGTGATGACACAACTCACCCATATGGTGGTCCCAAACGATATTCTAATTCGTAAAATTGGGGATAAATCGGTTACGCCATACGAAACCTTGCAGCAAGCAGCCGATACTTCTCGTTGCATTCACATCGCCTATGTGGCAGAAGGATATACCGAAGCAGAAATGCCAACCTTCCTAAACGACTGTCGCACAGCTATGGAAGCACTCTTTGCGCACGAGCCTTTCAAAACTTTACGCAACCGCTTTAACGTGGTAGCCGTGAAAGCTCCGTCAGCCGAAAGTGGCACTTCCAACCCAGGAAAGGGCATTTGGAAGAACACCGCACTGCACTCTAATTTCAATACTTTTTACAGCGACCGCTATCTAACTACGTTGCATCTCAAAGATTTGCACAATTGGTTGGCAGGAACTCCCTACGAACACATCATTGTTTTGGTGAATACTGACAACTACGGAGGGGGCGGAATTCTCAATTCTTACAACCTTTCCATGACACATCACCGTGCGTTCAAACCTGTGGTAGTACACGAATTTGGACATTCTTTTGCAGGATTGGCTGACGAATATGCCTACGACTACGAAGCCATTCCAATGTTTCCCCACGACATTGAACCTTGGGAAAAGAACATTACCACTATGGTCGATTTTAAATCGAAATGGTCGGACATGGTGAAGAAGGGGACAAAGATACCAACCGAGCAGCCTGCCGACTTAGATAAGCCCAATGCCAAGAAAGAAAAGTGGCAAATTGGTGCTTACGAACCAGCTGGTTACAGTATGCACGGCGTTTATCGTGCCTATCCCGATTGCCGTATGCGCACCAATAACAACCCCGAATTTTGTCCTGTTTGCCAGAAAGCAATCACCGAATTGGTGAAGTTTTACACAGAATAAATCAATTTTGCCAACCCTAACAGTCTGATAGCCTCCCTCAACACTCCGTTGGGAAGAAAGAAGCCTCCCCCAACCCCTCCGTTGGGAGGGGAGTGCAAATAGATAGTTGGTGGGGCAGGTGGGAATTGGCAGATGGGAATAGTCGGACAAGTCTGAAAGGTCTGACGAGTCGGACACAGCAATTGATGGTAGGTTGGTGGCTAAATGGTGCAACAAATAAAAAAACTCCCTTCTCCACGCAATTATGGGGAAGGGAGTTTTTTATTTTTCAACTTTGTTGAGCCTTCTGCTCCGCAAGTTTTTTTGACCTCTACGCTTTATTTTGCAGCGATGCACTCAACTTCTACCAAAGCATTCTTTGGCAAAGTCTTTACAGCAATGGCTGAACGAGCAGGGAATGGTTCGTTGAAAAATTCAGCATAAACTTCGTTCATGGCTGCAAAATCGTTCATATCAGAGAGGAAAACAGTAGTTTTCATCACGTTAGCGAGCGAGATACCAGCTTCTTCGAGAATAGCCTTTGCGTTGGTGAGCGATTGGCGTGTTTGTTCTTTGATACCACCAGGAGCAAATTCGCCTGTTGCAGGGTCGATAGGGAGCTGACCAGAAGTGATAACTAACCCGTTAGCTTCAATTGCTTGACTGTAAGGACCAATTGCCTTTGGTGCTTTTGCTGTGTTTATAACTTTCATAATCTTTGGTTTTTATTTGTTTTTGGTTTTCTTTTTTATTGCCTTTGTTTTTCTTTTTTGTCGCCTTCGGTTTGTGTTGAACCATTGTGCCGTAGGTTTTCATGGCAAAGTTAATAATAAATTGTGAGTTTTGCAAAGATTTTTTTGTTTGCTTTTTTGTACCCATATACCTTTTTTCAACCTATTCTGTAAAAAAATAGAAGGTGTGCTTCAAAAAAGCACACCCTCATAGGTTTGAAAACCTGCGGCATATAGCCTTATTGTGATAAGATGTAGAATATCTTATGCTGCAAAAATAAGAATTTTGTTTGGAAATTGCAAATATTATTACTATTTTTACAAAAAATAATTATAATCAATGGAAAAACAACGAATATTAGGATTAGACCCTGGAACAAATAGTTTAGGTTGGGCTGTTCTTGATTTTGATAATTCAAAGCAAGAATATAACTTAGTTCGCAAAGGAGAAGTTATTTTTGAAGAAGGTGTTGGTAAAAGCGAAAGGGGCGAATTTTCTAAAGCTGCCTATAGAACTTTTTACAAATCAACGCGTAAGCACTATTTTCGCCGCAGACTGCGCAAAATAGAAGTGCTAAAAGTATTGGTTAAATATGATTTTTGCCCATATCTATCAGACGATTTGTTAAAACAATGGCACGAAAAGAAAATTTATCCAGCAGTTAAAGAATTTATGGATTGGCAGCGAACCAGCGATGCAGAAGGAAAAAATCCATACTATGACCGCCATTGCTGTTTGAACGAAAAGTTGGATTTATCATTAAAATCAGATAGATACATTTTAGGAAGAGCATTGTACCACCTTACGCAACGAAGAGGTTTTAAAAGCAACAGATTGATACAAAATAATGATGAAAATGAAGAAGGAAAGGTTAAGAAGGGTATTTCAGAATTAAGTACAGAAATGCAAGAAGCCAATTGCAACTATCTTGGAGATTATTTCTATAAACTTTATACCGAGAAAGGTAATACTGTGCAAATTCGCAAACGATATACTGACAGAGAAAAGCATTATAAAAACGAATTTAATGCTATTTGTGAGAAGCAAGAACTTAACGAAACTATCGTAAAAGAATTAGACAAAGCCATCTTCTTTCAACGTAAATTGAAGCCTCAAAGACATGGTGTTGGTAAATGCACATTTGAGCCAAATAACCGCCGATGCGCAATTTCACACCCTGATTTTGAACGATTCAGAATGCTATGCTTTATCAATAACATCAAAATAAAACTCCGTTTGAAGAAAATTTACGCCCTTTAAATAATGAAGAAAAAGCATTGATAGAACCTCTTTTTTATAGAAAATCAATTAAAAACTTTGATTTTGAGGAGATTGCAAAAAAGTTGGCAGGGAAAAATAATTACTGTTATATAAAAGATGATTCTTCAAAGCAATATAAATTCAACTATCGCATGTCGCAAGGTGCTTCTACATGCCAGACCATTGCAAAGCTAAAATCTATTTTTGGTGAAGAGTGGAAAAATGGTATTGCAGAAACATATACTAATAGAAGAAAAAAGGAAGGGCTTAAGAAACAAGCTGAAATGGTTGATGATATTTGGAATGTTCTCTATTCTGTGTCAGAATGCGATGTACTAAAAGATTTTGCAATAAATAAGTTACAGCTTGACGAAAAAACTGCAGACAATTTTTCTAAAACCAAATTAGCACAAGGCTTTGCTACATTGAGTTTAAAAGCTATCAGAAAAATATTACCTTTCTTAGAGCAAGGTTTTGGCTACACCGAAGCTGTCTTTCTTGCAAATATTCCTACAGTTGTAGGTAAAGAATATTGGAATAACGAAGATATTCGTAATGATATTATGGAAGAAATCAAGACTATATTTTATCATAATACTTTAAAGACAAACGATTCACATAATACCATACTTTTTTGTATTAAAGATATTTTAAGCAATAATTTTGATTTAGCTCCAGGGGCAATAGATAAACTATATCACCCATCAATGATAAATGTTTATAAAGATGTTATACCCAATGAAGATGGCATTCTTCAATTGGGTTCACCAAAAATAGATGCCGTCAAAAATCCAATGGCAATGCGTTCTCTTCATATCATTAGAAAAGTCGTAAATGAATTATTAAGAGAAGGTATCATCAATAGTGATACAGAAGTAAGAATTGAATATGCAAGAGAATTAAACGATGCTAATAAACGTCATGCTATAGCGGATTGGCAAAAAAAACAATACGGAAAGCATCAGAAATATAGAAAAGAAATAAAAGAATTATTCAAAGCTGAAACAGGTTTTGAAATTGAACCTAATGAAACTGATATTCTTAAATTTGAATTATGGGAGGAGCAAAATCATATTTGCCTATATACAGGACAAGAAATCGGAATTTCCGAATTTGTAGGAGAAAATCCAAAATATGATATAGAACATACTTTTCCAAGAAGTTTAGGTGGTGATAGTACAAAAATGAATATGACGCTCTGTGAAAATAAATTTAATAGAGAAAACAAGCAAAAGAAATTGCCTTCAGAGTTAGCAAACCATTCCGAAATTTTGGAACGTATAGATGATTGGAAAAAGAAAATTTATATTTTGCAAAAAAAATATGACAGCATACGTACTCATAATGGAATGGACAAAGAAAACAAAGATAAAAAAATTGTGAGTAGGCACAAAATAAAATTGGAGTTAGACTATTGGAAAGGGAAATATAACCGCTTTACAATGACCGAAATACCAGAGGGATTTAGTCGCAGACAGGGTATGGGTATTGGATTAATATCTCGCTATGCAGGTTTATACCTTAAAACAATATTCCATAAAAAAGATAATCCACAAAAGTCTAATGTTTATATCGTAAAAGGATCTATTACGGCAGAGTTTCGTCGTATATGGAATATACAAGACGATTACGAGAAAAAATGCCGCGATAACCATATTCACCATTGCATTGATGCTATTGTGGTAGGTTGCATTGGAAAAAGAGAATATGACTTAATGGCGCAATTTTATCGAGATGAAGAAAAATATAGATGGGAAAAGAAGAAAAAACCTTTCTTCAAAAAGCCTTGGGAAACATTTACTCAAGATATGCTTTCATTGAAAGATGAAGTTCTTACTGTACATTTTAATCCGAGCAATTTTACTAAAAAGGCACATAAGAAAGTCTTTACACCAAAAGGGATATTTGTTGCTCAGGGAGATTGCGCACGAGTAAAACTTCATAAAGGAAGCTATTTTGGTGCAATAGAGCAAAAAGGGGAAATTAAATATGTTATGCGAAAAGAATTAAGCGCATTAAAAATCGAAGATATAAAGAATATAGTTGATGCTGTAGTTAAAGAAAAAGTACTTGCTGTAGTAAAAAAGAAAGGTTTTAAACAAGCAATGGCTGAACCTATCTACATGAACGAAGATAAACGCATATTGATAAAGAAAGTTCGCCTATTCGTTTCCCAAGCAAATCCTCTGATTGTTAAGAAGCATAGAGACCTTTCTTCTAAAGAGTATAAACAAAATTATTATGTTGATAATGAAGGAAATCTAATGATAGCCATGTATGAAGGAGTTAAAAAGAATGGAAAAATTGATAGAGAAATTACAGTTGTAAATAATTTAGAAGCTGCAAAATTCTTTAGGCAGAGTCAAAAAAATAATGCAGAAAAACAACTAATATCACATTTAAGTCCCAAAAATGGTTATCCATTAAAGACCGTCTTAACTCAAAAACAATTGGTTTTGATGTACGAAGATAGTCCAAAAGAAATAAAATTGAGAGATACAAAAAATATGGTAAAAAGGCTCTACCAGGTTTTTGGAATAGAAAAAGATGGACGTGTTAAACTGAAATTCCATCAAGAAGCCCGTTCCGAAGGCTTGAACATAAATAGTGCAGCATTTAAAATACAAGATACTCCAGAATCATTATACCGACATACTAAATCAAATTTGAAGGTGTTAGTAAATGGAGTGGACTTTAAAATAAATATTTTAGGAGAAATATCATTAATATAACGCTTATGCCCAAATACTGATTATTGTTCAAAAATTTGCAAAGATAGAGAAATGAGTGAATTTAGATTAAATGCTTACCATATTATGTGGCTATTTATTATGTTCGATTTGCCCACGATTACAACAAAGGATAAAAAAGAATCTGCTCGATTTAGAAAAGATTTAGAAAAAGATGGCTTTACAATGCATCAGTTTAGTATCTATGTTCGGTATTGTGCATCGTTAGAAATAGCCAAAGTGCATATAAAACGAGTAAAATCACTTGTACCTTTAGCAGGAAAAGTTAGCATACTAATGGTAACTGATAAACAATATTCTAAAATGATAAATATTTGGGGAGGAATAAAGAAAAAATCTCCTTCAACACCTGTACAGTTAGAACTTTTTTAGTAAATTTGCAGTTAAAAGATTATATCAAGTTCACTTCATATAACATAAAAATATTATAACTCGTTGTAAAACAGTTTGCTATGCAATGTATGTTGTGATTTGATGTAGAATGCGCAAAAGAAATAACTTTTTACTTCTCCGCTTCTTCTTCCGTAATGTTGTGATTTGATGTAGAATGCGCAAAAGAAATAACTTAAATAAATTTATTATGACTTACGACAAGTTGTGATTTGATGTAGAATGCGCAAAAGAAATAACCGACTCGGCTAAATCGCCTGCTTTGTCAGCGTTGTGATTTGATGTAGAATGCGCAAAAGAAATAACGTCGTAGCGTTTCTCCTTTAATTCAAGCTCGTTGTGATTTGATGTAGAATGCGCAAAAGAAATAACGCCCGTGAAGATTGTCTTATACATTACGATGTTGTGATTTGATGTAGAATGCGCAAAAGAAATAACTTGCATGGTTCATGGACATACACACAATAAGTTGTGATTTGATGTAGAATGCGCAAAAGAAATAACACCACCCATAAAAGCAGGGCAGTTGATAATGTTGTGATTTGATGTAGAATGCGCAAAAGAAATAACTAATTCTCCTGGTTTTAAATATCCGTCAGGTGTTGTGATTTGATGTAGAATGCGCAAAAGAAATAACAACACATCAATATTACCGTCTATTGATGTAGTTGTGATTTGATGTAGAATGCGCAAAAGAAATAACCGGAACAGTATATAAAGGTGGCAAAGATATGTTGTGATTTGATGTAGAATGCGCAAAAGAAATAACAAATTTCAATATATGAGCAATAAAGAAAATGTTGTGATTTGATGTAGAATGCGCAAAAGAAATAACAGTTCAACGATGCCAGCCTATTTGTTACTTGTTGTGATTTGATGTAGAATGCGCAAAAGAAATAACTCGTTCTTCTTACATTGTCAGAACGTTGTTGTTGTGATTTGATGTAGAATGCGCAAAAGAAATAACCTTACAGATGCGCTGTGGTGTATAACCAAGGTTGTGATTTGATGTAGAATGCGCAAAAGAAATAACCATTCCGTATGCTAATGTGAGGGCTGCTCCGTTGTGATTTGATGTAGAATGCGCAAAAGAAATAACCCCTTTTGGCGATATTTTATCAGAGGGGGAAGTTGTGATTTGATGTAGAATGCGCAAAAGAAATAACCGTTACCTTTTTTATCCACTGCCGCTTGTAGTTGTGATTTGATGTAGAATGCGCAAAAGAAATAACTAAAATAGGTATGATAACAATATTAGGGACGTTGTGATTTGATGTAGAATGCGCAAAAGAAATAACCTATAATCCACAACACGGTAAAGTTCAATAGTTGTGATTTGATGTAGAATGCGCAAAAGAAATAACCTCGATATTGAGCCAATTATTTTCTGTTAGTTGTGATTTGATGTAGAATGCGCAAAAGAAATAACATGAAGTGGCGCAACAAGGTAATGAAGTACGTTGTGATTTGATGTAGAATGCGCAAAAGAAATAACCCTTGAACTTGACGGACTCAGCGCAATATCGTTGTGATTTGATGTAGAATGCGCAAAAGAAATAACGGGCGGTAAATAAGCATACAATAATCGCAAGTTGTGATTTGATGTAGAATGCGCAAAAGAAATAACGGAAGATTGAGAGGAAGTATCATATTCACGGTTGTGATTTGATGTAGAATGCGCAAAAGAAATAACTTATTTTTTACAACTTTTTTGGGTGCAGTGTTGTGATTTGATGTAGAATGCGCAAAAGAAATAACGCCACATGTGCACGATATTACGCTTTAAGTGTTGTGATTTGATGTAGAATGCGCAAAAGAAACAACGAACAACGTTCAATAGAAGTGTGTTACGGAGTTGGGAAACAAAAGTTCATAGGAATGCTTTCATGACAATATTTTGTAAACTTGTGCTTGTTAGTTGAACTCACTGAACCAACATATTCTTTTAAACGTTAATAAGGTTTAAATACACCTGTTGGCTAAGATAAAATTTGGTAGTTTCAAAAAAAAAGTACTACCTTTGCACTCGCAATTCAGAGATAACACAACATCTTAATTACAATTGCATGGTTAATATCGCGGGTTGGAGCAGTTGGTAGCTCGCCAGGCTCATAACCTGGAGGTCGCATGTTCGAGTCCTGCACCCGCAACAAGTTTCAATAAGTCGCTCATTTTTGAGCGACTTATGTGCGTTTATAAGATAGAATTATTCATGATAATTTTGTCTCAGCGGATTTTTCCAGTTGGCAAAGCGCAGTATTGAACATAAAGTTCATACCTTTGCAGTATGAAATCAGACGCATTATTACGGCTCAGTAGGAAAAATATCCTCATATTTTTCCTACTGAGCCCTTTTTTTTCTATAGAATTTCGTTTATTGCTGTAACTTTTGGATACAAAAAAGGCACGACCACAGTCGTGCCACCTATTTATTATATAAATAACCAAATTGTTTTGAGCTTGATTATTAGTTCACACCTCACGGTGTTGAACTAAAATCTTGCATCAAAATGTCATCCTATTAACTAACCTATTACCTTAATAACCTATTGACTTCCTGAAAATTCTTTTTTTTACTTAAACAACTAAATCTTTAAACCTAAACAATCTATTCTTATAAACTTTACGTTTGCAAAGGTAAAGAGTATTTTCCAATGTTCCAAATATTTATTTGGAAAGTTTACAATAACTGCAATAACTTGATATAAATCAATATATTTGGTGCTTTTATGCGTGATTTATAGAAAGAATGACGTAAGTTTTAGGATAACGAATCAGAATGTTAGGTGATAAAATAGGGGGAATGATTAGTGATAAAATAAATTTTTGCTAATCATTTTACTATAATACGCAAATTTACTCACTTGTCCCCATGCTGCAAGTTGCCTTTTGGTTGTTGCTATATTATAAGGTGCAACCGAATGTAAACCATTCTTTGAAGGCAGAAGGGAATTGGGTTGGGGCAGAAGGGAGTAGGGCAAAGAACGCACTACCGCTGCCTGACATCTGCGCATAGAAAGCTCCCATATCGTAGAGCGATTGTTTCACGCTGCGTATTTCGGGGTAAACGCTGAAAATGGAGTGTTCAAAATCGTTGGACAAGTGGTTGCGCCACTCTGTAACAGGGCGTTTGACAATGTCTAAGCAGTTTTCTGCGGGTGCTTTTGGGGTGATAAACGAGAAGGCTTGAGCCGTAGAAATAGCCACAGGAGGTTTCACTATGAAGAGATAAAGTCCTTTTAAGTGAGCCAAATCATTGGTTATGGGTTGCAAAATTTCGCCTATTCCTGTTGCGTATGCTGGTTCTGAGGTTGCAAAAAAGGCACAATCGGCTCCCAATTTCGCTGCATAATGTTGTAATTTCTCGGTCGTTAGTGATAGGTTACAGAGTTGGTTCACCATTCTTAAAGCGTAGGTTGCATCAGCCGAACCGCCTCCCAATCCTGCTTGAGAAGGGATATTTTTTTTCAAATCGAAGCTAACGTGCGGTAAATCGAAATCGTTGGCTAACAGTTTGTAAGCCTTTACGATAAGATTGTCAGCTGCATTGCCTTCAATTTTGTTTCCGCTCATGGACAAGGAACAAGCATTTGGCGTTCCGTCCGTGATGTTTGCCTCCAATCGGTCGGTCAGTTCAATAGGATAAAACACAGTTTCCAAGTCGTGGTAGCCGTCTTTGCGCTTTGCCACAACGTTGAGACCAAGATTTATTTTACAACAAGGATAGGTTATCATACTTTCTATTTTTAGCTTTTGCGACCCTCTTCGTCGGGCGAGGGCATACAAAATGGCTTATCGTTCATAGGCGAAGACAAGTTCGAGGTGAATGCTTCGCTTAATCTTCTACAAAGTTACACAATCATTATGGAATATTTGCGAGAGTTTGAAGAATTTTGATTAATTTTGTAGCGATATGCCAGAAAAGAATAGTAACAGCAAAAAAAGTCCGAATAGACGCCAGACCGCGCCTATTGACAACACGTTTGGACACTTGCAACCGCAAGCGTTGGACATTGAAAAAGTAGTTTTGGGAGCGTTAATGATTGATAAAGACGCCTTTACGGTGGTATCTGAAATTTTGCGACCAGAAACTTTTTACGACCCACGCCACCAAAAAATATATGGGGCCATACAGTCTTTGAATTTCCACGAGCGTCCTGTTGATATCATGACCGTTGCCGAAGAGTTGAAACATCAAGGCAATTTGGAGGAAATTGGTGGTCCTGCCTACATCGTAGAGATTAGTTCGCATGTGGCATCGTCTGCCCACATCGATTATCATGGTAAGATTTTGCAACAGAAGTTCTTAGCACGACAATTGATTCAATTTGCATCAATGATAGAAACCGATGCTTTCGACGAAACAGTTGATGTTGATGATTTGATGCAAAGGGCGGAAGGCAGTTTGTTTGAACTATCGCAAAAGAACATGGCGCAGGAATATACGCAAATAGACCCGATTGTTCAGCAGGCACACGAATTGCTTTTGAAAGCTGCAAACAATAAGGATAGTGGCGGATTGACAGGTGTATCAACAGGCTATCACGACTTAGATAAAATTACAGCAGGTTGGCAACCGTCCGATTTAATTATTATTGCGGGACGTCCAGCTATGGGTAAAACTTCGTTTGCATTGAGTTTGGCTAAAAATATAGCCATTGATAACCGCATTCCAATGGCTTTCTTCTCGCTCGAAATGAACAATGTGCAGTTGGTAAACCGCTTGTTGTCAAACGTTTGCTCTATCTCTGGTAGCAAAATACTTAGTGGACAATTAGACCCAAGCGATTGGGAACGATTTGATACGAACCTTAGAAAAATGGAAGGCGCACCAATTTATGTTGATGACACGCCAGGATTATCCGTTTTTGAGCTCCGTACAAAGGCAAGACGATTGGCACGCGAGCATGGAATAAAAGTTTTGATGGTCGACTACTTGCAGTTGATGAATGCTAATGGCATGCGTTTCGGCAGTCGTCAAGAAGAAGTTTCCACCATCAGCCGCTCGTTGAAAGGATTAGCCAAGGAATTGGACATACCAGTTTTAGCCCTTTCTCAATTAAATCGTACCGTAGAACAACGTGATGGTATCGAAGGTAAACGCCCACAGCTGAGCGACTTGCGTGAATCGGGAGCCATTGAGCAAGATGCCGATATGGTTCTCTTTGTGCATCGTCCCGAATACTATCGCATTTTCCAAGACGAAAAAGGCAACGACCTACACGGTAAGGCGCAAATCATTATCGCCAAGCACCGTAAAGGCGCAACAGGCGACGTGTTACTCAACTTTAAGGGCGAATTTACCCGATTTGCTAACCCCGAAGAAGACAACTTCCTCCCTTCCATGAACGACCCATTGGGCGGCACAATCATGGAAAGCCGAATGAACAACGACCCATTGCCCCCACCACCAGGCGATATAGATTTCTAAAAAAGCTCCCCAATCCCTTTCGCAACAACGAAAGGGATTGAGAAGGTTTCACCTTGATTTTACAAAATAGCCTATTTTGGAGTTGAAAAGCATAACTTTTTAGCACTAAAATAGGCTATTTTAAAAAAGTAACCGCCCCTCCGTTATTTTCGTTTCATAAAATGTTGTGTCTGTACAATATAAAAAATGTGCAACACTCTTCTCTTTAACCGATTAAAATCTTATGTCTCAGCATGGATAGTTAGCATAAAGTTGTTGTTTTTAAAAAAGGATTTTGGAGACCTCAGCAATATTGCGCCATGCAAGTTAGGTAACGAGATATTTAGCCATAATATAGACTTCATTGCTCGCAATCACCGATGACATTTTTACCACGATCACGATTATTAATTATTGTATTTCATTTTCCGATGCAGAAGTGTCTAAAAATGTTGTGGAGGGTTTCTTGCGACGTGATTTGATTTCCTGTAATTTCTCCGAGAATGGCGATGGTGTCTTTAAGGTCTTCGGAGATGAGGTCGCCACTGAGGTTCATTGCCATTGCTTCTTGTACACGGAGGAGGGAGGCGTGGGCACGGGTAAGGGCGTCATAGTGGCGAGCGTTGGTGATGATGGTCGTGTTTTCGGTAAGTTCGGGTAGGTCGGCAACCTTGTATATTAGGCTTTCAAGGCGGTCAATACCTAAGTTGTATTTGCCCGAAATGGCGATTTCGTGGTAGGTTTGGTTCTCGGAAAGGGTAGGAGTGGTTTCGGGAAGGTCGTCTACTTTGTTGCGCACGAGTATGAGCTGTTTGTCAGTACATTGTGTAATGATTTCTTCTTTCTCGGCTTCGGTGGGTTCTTGGTCTACTACCCACAATACGATTTGTGCTTTTTGTAGTTCAGCGAGGGTGCGTTCTATGCCCAATTGTTCCACATAATCGGTGGTTTTTCGTATTCCTGCTGTGTCAATAAATAGGAAATCGACGCCGTTAATGCTAATGCTATCTTCTATCACATCACGAGTAGTGCCGTGAATATCGCTTACAATGGCACGATTATCACGAAGTAGGCGGTTGAGTAGGGTCGATTTTCCAACGTTGGTTTTACCGATAATGGCTACTGGAATGCCGTTTTTTAAGGCTTGACCCGTTTTGAAAGAGCGTGCAAGGGTTGTAACTTTGCTGTCAATTTCGTTGGCGAGTTCCTTTAATTCAGTGCGGTCGGCAAACTCTAATTCCTCATGGTCGGAGAAATCGAGTTCGAGTTCGAGCAACGAATTGATTTTAAGTAGCTGCTCTCGCAGTGTAGAAAGTTCTGAAGAAAAATGCCCTTTGAGTTGCGAAAGCGCAAGTTTGTAAGATGCTTTGTTAGTCGATGCGATGAGGTCGGCTACCGCTTCGGTTTGCGATAAGTCCATTTTGCCATTGAGATAGGCTCGTTGGTGTATTCTCCTGGTTTTGCTTGTTGGCAACCAGCTTCAATGAGTTGGTGTAGCACTTGTTCGAGAATATAAGCCGAGCCGTGGCAGGAGATTTCAACCGCATCTTCACCCGTGTAAGAGTGGGGCGCCCGCCAAAGCGAAACGACTACTTCGTCAATGGTTTGTTGGTCTTTGTCAATTATTTCACCATAATGCAAGGTGTTGGCAGTGGCATTTAAGATAGATTTTGAGAAAATAGAATCTACTATTTCGATAGCTTTACTGCCCGAAATTCTGATAACTCCGATTGCTCCACCGGGTTGTGTCGCCAATGCGCAGATAGTTTCTGTGGAGATAAGAGGATTGTTGTAAGTTTGCATTATGTTTCTTTTTATAAGATTTTAGGGACACACGAAAACGTATGTCCCTATATTTTAAATGGAATTGAAAGTCAATTAAATTCTTTCAAGTACCTTTTTAATCAGTCCGTCAATTGTATTTTTGTAACCAGCATTTGCTTCTTTTTGTAAACGATTAGCGATTACCATGCAGCAAGTTAATGCTTTGTGTCCCATGTGTTGTGCTAAACCTGCCAATGCGCTACTTTCCATTTCAAAGTTTGTGCATTGGTGTCCTTTGTATTCAAATTTTACAATTTTTTCGTTCAAATGTGGGTCAGCCAAAGGCACACGCAAGCGACGTCCTTGAGGTCCAAAGAATCCACCGCAAGCAATTGTTACGCCACGAACCATATCGTCTTGTGCAATTTGGTCTAAGAGTTCTTTATCGGCATTTGCTACATATGGGTTGCCCAATGCTGGTTTCCATTCTACTTGTTTCTTAAATTCTTCTTCAAACTCTGTATCCAACTTTTCTCGGTTGGCATAATAGTTCAGCAATCCGTCGAAGCCGATGCTTTTTTCTGATGCAATGTAAGTTCCGATAGGTGTGCTTTCTTGCAAACCACCGCAAGTTCCGATGCGCACCAATGTGAGTTGGCGTAGTTCGGCTTTTTCTTTACGAGTTTCGAAGTCAATATTTGCCAATGCATCAAGTTCATTTACCACGATGTCAATGTTGTCGCAGCCAATTCCTGTACTCAATACAGTGATGCGTTTGTTCTTATATTTTCCCGTAATGGTTCTAAATTCTCTATTGTTCACTTCGCATTCTACACCGTCAAAGTGAGAAGCTACTAATGCAACACGTCCCGGGTCGCCTACCAAAATAACTTTGTCTGCTAAGTTTTGTGGCTTCAAATGCAAGTGAAAAATACTTCCATCTTCATTTATAATAAGCTCAGAAGGAGCAAAAAATATATCTTCCATAATTCTTTGAATTTGGTAAATTATTAGTTCGTTCTTACAAAGATAGTTATTTTTGGAAATTGGAGCAAGAAAATAGGTATATTTTTGCCCAAATTTCCTGATTACTAATCTATAAATACGAAAAATCGAGTTAAAACAAGGTTTCGACTTGTTTTAACTCGATTAGTTTTCATGAAAATATTACTTCAAAAGATGTTCTGCCATGTTCTGTGCAGCCTTTCTACCGTCGCCCATTGCGAGGATTACAGTAGCGCCACCACGAACAATATCGCCACCTGCATAGATTTCATGAATAGAGCTTTGCATTTCTTCGTTTACTGCAATGGTGTTCTTTCTGCCCAATTCCAATCCTTCAATAGATTTTGGTACGAGTGGATTAGGCGAAACACCTACTGCAACTACGACTTGGTCGCATTCGATGTTTACTGTCTTGCCTGTTGATTTAGGGCTACGGCGTCCGCTTTCGTCAGGCTCGCCGAGTTCCATAACATCGAGTATAGCACCGCAAACACGACCATTTTCGTCAGCGATGTATTCCTTTGGATTGTGCAAAGTAAGGAAGTTAATGCCTTCTTCTTGTGCGTGTTTCACTTCTTCTACACGAGCTGGCATTTCTTCGAGCGAACGACGGTAAACCAAAGTAACATCAGCACCAAGGCGTTTGGCTGTACGACAAGAGTCCATTGCGGTGTTACCACCACCAACTACCAAAACTTTCTTGCCTATAATAATAGGTGTGTCGGTGTCAGGGTTGGCTGCGTCCATCAAGTTTACACGGGTAAGATACTCGTTACTTGACAGAATATTGATGCTATTTTCACCTGGAATGCCCATGAAATTAGGCAGTCCTGCGCCTGAACCTACAAAGATTCCTTTGAAACCGCTTTCCTTTAATTGGTTCACACTGATGGTTTTACCAATGATAGTATCTGTTTGGAAATGAACGCCTTGCTTGCTAAGGTTTTCCACTTCCACCTCAACAATCTTGTTAGGCAAACGGAATTCAGGAATACCATATTTCAATACACCGCCAATTTCGTGCAATGCTTCAAATACATAAACCTCAAAACCACGTTTAACCATATCGCCTGCAAAGCTAAGACCCGCAGGACCTGAGCCAATAACAGCAACTTTTATGCCGTTAGATGGGGCTAATTCAGGCAAGGTGGTGTTGCCGCTTTCACGTTCATAGTCGGCTGCGAAACGTTCCAAATAGCCGATAGCTACTGCTGGCTCGTTCATCTTCAAGTGGATACAACGGCTTTCACATTGTTTTTCTTGTGGGCAAACACGACCGCAAACGGCTGGTAGGGCAGACGTATCTTTCAAAACACGAGCGGCATTGAGGAATTGTCCACGTTCAATGTTCTTTACAAAACTTGGAATATTAATGTTTACAGGGCAACCTTCCACACACGTTGGCTTTGCACAATCGAGACAACGTTGTGCTTCACGCATCGCCATTTCCTTGGTAAGACCTTTGTTTACTTCTTCCAAACGAGTGGTTGCACGATAAACGGGGTCGAGTTCAGGCATTTGAACACGTTCAATGGTTGTGCGCTCTTTTGGTTTCATGCTCTTTCTCAACTCGTTGCGCCATTCTGCCTTGCGGTCAGTGAGTTCCGAAAGTGGAGTTTTTGTTTCTTCGGCAGGTTCCAAAGTTGGTTTATTTTGCTTGTCTGCTTCTTTGGTTGCTGCTGTTGCGTGGCACACTTCGGTAGATTTTCTTTCCAATTCTTCGCGTTCCACGTTCTTGAAAGTACCCATGCGCTTGAACATTTCGTCCCAATCCACAAGGTCGCCATCAAATTCTGGACCGTCAATACAAACGAATTTTGTTTTTCCACCAATGGTCAAACGGCATGCACCACACATACCTGTTCCGTCCACCATAATCGTATTGAGCGAAACATCGTTTGGAATGCCGTATTTCTTTGCCATGAGTGAGGTAAATTTCATCATCATAGGAGGACCTATTGCCAAAACTTTGTCCACCTTTTCACGTTGTAACACTTCTTCAACACCAACAGTTACGACACCTTTTTTGCCCATACTGCCGTCGTCAGTCATGATGATTACTTCGTCAGAATATTCAGCTACGTCATCAACCATGATAACGAGTTCTTTTGTACGGCCTGCTAAAACTGAAATAACACGGTTGCCTGCCTTCTTTAATGCTGTAAGAATAGGGAGAATAGCTGCGATACCAATGCCACCACCAGCACAAACCACTGTTCCATAGTTTTCGATATGTGATGCTTGACCCAAAGGACCAACGATGTCTAACACCTCTTCGCCTGGTTCCATGTTACACAATTTTGTTGATGAAAGTCCAACTTCTTGAATAACCATGGTTAAAGTGCCTTTTTCAGGGTCAGCTTTAGCAATTGTATAAGGTACACGCTCGCTATTTTTGTCTACGCGTACAATAACAAAGTTACCTGCTCTGCAACTGCGTGCGATAAGCGGTGCTTCTACAACGATGCAAAAAACCTTTTCGGAAAATTGCTCTTTGCTGAGAATCTTGTTCATGTTTATAAAGGTTAAATTTTTAATAAATGTTCTTGTAGGAAGTATTTAGTTGTTTAAGAAGAGTAGGTTTTTCCGTTACAAATCCTATGTTTTGCAATTCAAAACCTACTCTTTTGTTCTTTTTTTAAGTTTAGATTAGAAATTCTTATCGTCTAACATTTCAAAGCCACAGTAAGGAACGAGTGCTTTTGGCACACGGATACCTTCTGGTGTTTGGTTGTTTTCGATGATAGCGGCTACGATGCGAGGCAAGGCGAGGGCTGAACCATTGAGCGTATGGCATAGTTCAATCTTTTTATCTTCTGCCTTACGGTAGCGACAATGCAAGCGGTTGGCTTGATAGCTTTCAAAGTTTGACACCGAACTAACCTCCAACCAACGTTTTTGGGCTGCACTCCACACCTCAAAGTCGTAGCAAATGGCAGAGGTGAAACTCATATCGCCACCGCAAAGGCGGAGGATGTGGTAAGGCAATTCTAATTTTTGCAATAAGCTTTCAACGTGTTCGAGCATTTCGTTGAGCGATTCGTATGAATGTTGTGGGGTATCGATGCGCACAATTTCTACTTTATCGAATTGGTGCAAGCGGTTCAATCCACGCACATCTTTTCCATAACTACCTGCTTCACGGCGGAAACAAGAAGAGTAGGCGCAACGTTTGATAGGCAATTCCTTTTCGTCAAGAATTTCATCACGGAAGATATTTGTTACAGGCACCTCGGCTGTTGGAATCAAATAGAGGTCATCGGCTTGTACATGATACATCTGACCTTCTTTGTCAGGCAACTGTCCTGTTCCTAAACCTGATGCTTGATTGACGAGCAATGGAGGTTGCACTTCCAAATATCCGCTCTTGCGTGCTTCTTCCAAGAAGAATGCTTCTAAGGCACGTTGGAAACGAGCCATTTTACCAATGTAGATAGGGAATCCTGCGCCTGTGATTTTAACACCGAGGTCGAAGTCTACAAGGTTGTATTGCTTGCATAAATCCCAGTGGCACAAGGCTTCTCCTTCAAATGTAGGCTTTGTTCCACCTTCTTTTACAATGACATTTTGGCTTGCATCTTTGCCTTCTGGCACATCGTCATTGGCAATATTAGGAATGGTTAAAAGCACTTCTGTCATATCGTTTTGTGCCTTTTCCATTTCTTCTTGCAAAGTTTTGTCCGCCACTTTCAGCGCTGCAACTTTGTTTTTTATTTCGTTTGCTTCGTCCTTCTTGCCTTCTTTCATCAATCCACCAATTTGTTTCGACAATTGGTTTTGTTGTTGCTTGTTGCTATCCAACTTTTGTTGGCATTCACGACGAGTTTTATCAAATTCTAAAACCTTGTCAATGGCTTCTTTAGCACCTGCGAAGTGCTTCTTCTCTAAGCCTTTGATGACACGTTCAGTTTCCTCACTGATGAGCTTTAATGTAAGCATATGTCTTCGATTATTTGTTTTATATATTCTGACAACAAAGTTACAAAAAATATTTTATTTGCAATGAAATAATAGAGTAATTTATTTTTGTGCAGGTATTCATCTTTTATGAGAATTTACAAGCGGTTCTAATTCTATCTTTTGAACAATAGGTGTCCCAAAATGATGGCAATGACGAAATAAGCGGCGATATAGGAACAAAATAGAGAAAAGTCTACCCAATCATTCCAACCGATAGTTTCTCCAATGACTTCGCCTAATGAGTCGTAAAGATAACTTCCGAATTCTTTATGCGTTTCTAATGAAAATTTAAGGGTAGCGATGAGCCAAAAAACAAAGGTTGTGGCAATGCCCGACAACCTAATTTTTATCGTCCGACACCAATAATGGAGCAATAAATCACACAAGACCATGAAGCCATTAGCCATAAGAAACACGATGACAAACACAAATCCTGTTATGGCATCGCCTGGTCCGCCTGTAACTTCGTGGGTGGGGACGAGGAAGAAGGAATATATTTGAAATAAAAGAAATAATATCCCGATATTATAAAGGAGCGTTAGCACCCAATGTTGTTTATAAAAAGACACAAAAGCCATGTTGTGAGGGGGGAAGCATAGTGGAAAATAAAAAGAGTTAAACCGCTTTATCATTTGATGATTCAAATATAAAGGGTTTAACTCCTTGAAATCTTTTGATAGAAGGTTACTCTATCACCACCATTGGTTCGTCTTCAAGCACTGCTTGACCTACTTTCACAATGATAGCGGTAACTTTACCGTCTTTTTCAGCTTCGATATTGTTCTGCATTTTCATTGCTTCCAACACAAGAACAGTGTCGCCTGCCTTCACTTCTTGACCAACAGTTACTTCGATTGATGTAATGGTGCCAGGAAGTGGGGCTTTAATAGCGTTTGAAGTGTTTACATTGGCAGCTGAAACTGCACCTTCTGATTCGTTTTCAGCTACAGGTTTACCCAATTCAACCTTTTTCTTTTCAGGTTCGGCAGGCTTTTCCATTTGCACTTTAAACGCTTCGCCATTTACAGATACTTCAGCAATGTTGTCTTCGCTGATATTTCCAATTTCGACCTTGTATTCTTTGCCGTCTATTGTATATTTAAATTCTTTCATTTTGCCTTATGGTTTCTTGGTCATAATTTCAAACTTAGCATTCCAAAGGGTTTGCTTTGGTTTGATAGTGATGATACCTGATTCGATGTCGTGAACGTTATTGCCTGCAAACTCGTAGAGCGCCATGCAATAGCCGCATATTTATTATCGCTCATTATCTTATTTTTATTGATGATACCCTAATTACATTGGCATGCAACCATGCTTCTTAGCTGGCAAATCTTGCTTTTTGTTTGCCAATTGTGCCAATCCACGGCAGATGCGGAAACGAGTATTGCGAGGTTCAATCACATCATCGATGTAGCCATATTGGGCTGCTTCGTATGGATTTGCAAACTTCTCTGTGTACTCTTCTTCCTTTTCAGCGAGGAATTGCTTCACATCGCCACCTGCTTCCTTCACTGCTTTGGCTTCTTTACCGCAGAGAACGGCAACAGCACCCGATGCACCCATCACGGCAATCTCTGAACTTGGCCATGCAAAGTTAAGGTCTGAGCGCAATTGCTTGCAGCCCATAACGATGTGAGAACCACCATAGCTCTTGCGAAGGGTAATGGTAATCTTTGGAACAGTGGCTTCGCCATAAGCGTAAAGCAACTGAGCACCATGCAAAATAACTGCATTGTACTCTTGACCTGTACCAGGAAGGAATCCAGGAACGTCTACCAATGAAACGATTGGAATGTTGAAAGCATCGCAGAAACGAACGAAACGTGCGCCCTTGCGGCTTGCATTAGCATCGAGCACACCTGCGTAAGCAGCAGGTTGGTTGGCTACGATACCAACACTTTGTCCGTTGAAACGTGCAAAACCTGTGATGATGTTCTTAGCAAACTTAGGTTGCACTTCGAAGAACTCACCATTATCGGTTACCGCCTTGATAACCTTATACATATCGTAAGCCTGATTTGGGTCGTCAGGGATAATTTCGTTCAATAAATCTTCCTTGCGGTCGATTGGGTCGGTGCATTCTATGCGTGGTGCTTCTTCACGATTGTTAGAAGGAATGTAAGAAAGCAATGTCTTAATGATTTCCATTGCGTCTTCTTCTGTCTTGGCTGTGAAACCTGTTACACCGCTCTTTGTTGCGTGAACGCTTGCGCCTCCGAGTCCTTCAGCGTCAATATCTTCGCCTGTTACAGTCTTTACCACCTTTGGACCTGTAAGGAACATGTAACTGGTGTCCTCCTTCATGATGATGAAGTCGGTGAGGGCAGGAGAGTAAACAGCACCACCAGCACAAGGGCCGAGAATGCTTGAAATCTGTGGAACGACACCTGAAGCAAGAATATTGCGTTCAAAAATCTCTGCATAGCCTGCCAAAGAGGTGATACCTTCTTGGATACGAGCACCACCAGAGTCGTTCATGCAAATTACAGGGGCGCCGTTTGTCATAGCCATATCCATGATTTTGCAAATCTTTTGTGCCATCGTTTCTGACAACGAACCACCATTTACGGTAAAGTCTTGAGCGTAAACATAAACGAGACGACCGTCGATTGTAGCTGAACCAGCTACCACACCATCGCCAAAATATTGTTTCTTCTCCATGCCAAAGTTATGGCAACGGTGAAGTTTAAACATATCGTATTCTTCAAAACTACCTTTGTCTACCAACATGTCAATGCGCTCGCGTGCAGTATATTTACCGCGTGCATGCTGCTTTTCGATAGCTTTTTCACCGCCACCCAAGCGAGCTTGCTCTCTTTTCACTACGAGTTCCTTGATTTTTTCTGTTTGTTTACTCATATATGTTTATTTTTATCTTATAAAAGTCTTTTAATCAATTGGAAATATAAATTATCTAATTTTTCCGATGCAAAAATACGAAAAAGATTCTACTTATATACGCACGGCACTTTAAAGTTTGTTAAGGTGGTTTCTAAAAATTAGCTTTGTCATGAATACTTGAAACTACGGAGCGTGTTCCTGTTTCATTCTCAATTTTCACTTTTGTGCAGTCTTCCAAGTACCAGCACTTACTTTTCATTGTTGCTTGATTCGATAAATCATTATCAAACAGCAAAATTGAAGCAATTATATTATTTAGGGAAGAGATTGATAAAGCAAGAAAATGGAGTGATGGATTGTAGATAGCTCACATGGGTTTTTCTGCCACCCGAAAAGGAATAAAACTTTTCAATCCCTTGGCAATGCTGCTCTATTGGACAACCCACCGTGAGGTGCTGAACATGGTGAAGTTGCTTAACGGCATGGTGCTGTATGAGGGCGACTCGCAGGGCAAAGTAATCGAGGATAGTTTGCCGAAATGTTTGAAGAAGAGTATTACCGAGCTTTACAGGAGTTGCAGTTCACCTTTATAGGTCGGATTTGACGGTGGTTGGCATAATGGAAATCAGAAATAGCCTGTTTTGAACGTCAAAACAGGCTATTTTCGTTTTCAAAACAATAGGTTTTTATGAATAGCTAAATATTAACTATTTATCCTTTATCCTTTAAAGTTTTGGAGGATTCTTCTTTTCGCTTTCAGAAAGGAAGCCATGTCGGTAGGCATAGAGCAGTTCTTGGAGTGCTTCGATTTGCATTTTCAACTCTGTACCCTTATCCATGTCAGCCACTTTCAAACGCTTTTCGTTCAATTCTACAATCTGTGTTGTGCCGACAATGTCGATACCACGTTTGATAGCGTCTTCTTCTGAGGAAAAAGGCTCGTGTTGAACAAGTTCGAAGCCACGAGAGTGGTAAACCAAAGTGTAGCCTGCGATACCTGTTTCCTTGTGGTAGCTTGTGAAAATCCGCCATCAATCACCATTAGTTTGCCGTTGGCTTTGATAGGACTTTCGCCTTTATTAACGTGTACGGGAACGTGTCCGTTGATGATATGACCTTTTGCAGAATTTACTCCGAACTCTTCCATGATAGTGTCTGCGATGTCTTCACGTTCACGGAACTTAAAATAGAAGCCTTTTTCCTCGTGGTGGGTTTCTTTTTCTTTGAGGAAATAGCGTTCAAAAGTAGTCATGGCGTGCTTGTCGAACAAAGGACTGTTTGGACCACACCATAGATAAAGGAAGTAGTCGGTGGCATATTGCATATCCTTGTCGCATTCTGCACCATTATTTTGGAAAGCTCTGCGAATAATCGTACCTATTTTATTGAGTAAATCCTTGCCTTTTGCAATTTTTTTCGGTGTAATTTCTACCTCGCGCAATGTGCCGTCTTCGTTTAAAGGAATGGAAGCATGATAGAGCAAATTATTGTTCACAACTTTATACATACAGCCGTGTCGCAATAGGAGAAGGATATGTTCACGCAACTTTTCGCTTACGGTGAAGTTATGGTGTAGCTTTTCCATTAAAGCCTGCTCCTCGGGTGTGAGAACGTCAGGATTTTTGGGTCGATAGTAGGGAAATTGCATGATGTTAGTTGGTATTCTTTTCCGTCAATCTTTATTGTTCCCTTTTTGTAATCTATCTTGTCGTAGAGCAAACGACCATCCATTTTCCAATGTGGATACTTCTTTATCATTTGCGATTCCACCTTGAACTGAATAATACTAATGGCTTTGTGCATCTGGGCTATCAGTTGTATGCTCTTTTCGTCTATGGCATCGGGTTGCATAATCTTTGGCATAAACTCGGCACATGGGTCATTTTTGTAGGTTTCCATTGCGAAAGTAGCCAACTGCATCAGGTTTATTCCGTAGCCATCTTCGATAGTATCCATGTTGTCGTAGCGCAAAGCAATGCGAATTACATTACAAATACAAGCGTTATTACCTGCACATGCACCCATCCATAAGATGTCATGGTTGCCCCAAGTAATGTCCCATGTATGGTAATTCTTGAGAGTATCCATTACAGCATGGGCTCCAGGGCCACGGTCATAGATATCGCCCATGATGTGTAAGTGGTCGATTGCAAGGCGCTGAATGACGTTACAGATGGTTTCAATAAAGTCATCGGCACGACCAGTTGATATGATTGTCGAGGTAATCGCACTTACATAATCAGTTTTATCCTTGTCGTTTGAATTTTCATGCAATAGTTCCTGAATAATATAAGAGAAATCAACAGGGAGCGATTTGCGCACTTTCGACCTTGTATATTTGCTCGATACATCTCTGCAAATCTTTACTAAGCGGTGGATTTGGATATGATACCAATCGTCCAACTCTTTCTCTTCTTGCTTTACTAATTCGAGTTTTTGCTCTGGATAGTAAATCAATGTGCATAGGTCGCGCTTTTCTGACTCACGCAAAGTGTTGCCAAAGAGGTCGTTTACTTTTCTTTTAATGTTTCCTGAGGCATTTTTCAATACATGTTGAAATGCTTCGTGTTCACCATGAATATCTGCCAAGAAATGTTCTGTACCCTTTGGCAAATTCAAAATAGCTTGCAAGTTGATGATTTCAGTACTTGCGTCGGCAATTGTTGGGAACGACTGCGAGAGCAATTGCAGGTAGCGCTCGTCTTTTTTCAAATCATAAGTTTTGCTTGTCATAGTCAATTGCTTAATAAATTGTGATTAGTACTCTTCTTTATTAATGAAGTTTTTTATAATGTTCAATGTTTTCTTGTCGTCAATGGGCGGAAATGGCGTGTAACCGCGCTCTAAAAATAGGTTTTTGGTGAGGATTTGCATCATGCGTTGACCAAATTTTAAGAGGTGCATTTGCTTTAAAACCGCTGCGAGTTGGTCTTCATCGTAGTCTTCAAACCTTATCATGAGATAGATTTCCGATAGATGTTGCAGACTCAAACGCTTTTGTTGGGACAAGAATTTAGCATTTGCCATCATGAAAGTGATGGACTTTATAGGTTCTTCTTCTCGTTCATTAGCGTTCTCAATGCGTTCTCTGGAGAAGTAGTTAGTAGTGATTGCTTCTTTTTTATTGAGTGTTTCTTTTGTTTTTGGCATATAGGCTGGGTAGCGAAGTATGCTCTGCGAATCAATATTTGTGGGTGATAATTTCAATAAACTGATGCCAATGTCGATGTAATTTCGGATATTTTCATCGTCAGCAAATAGGAATATGCGTTGCCATTGCTGCGGTGTCAAATTGTGAAGTTCCAGCAATCGGTCGGTAGGAATAATCTTATAATTTTCGTCTTGCTGCAATCCTTTGTGCAAAAGTGTACAAATAGATTGGAATTCAGCCGTCGTCATATACTTTCTATAACGGGTATGAATGATTTTCGTATAGATTAAAATGACTTTTTCAGCCATTTCTTGAGCCGAAATATTACTATTAAACAGACAAGAAGGAACGATGTCGATGCGATTATTCCATTTTAATTTTTCTACATCGTGCTTCTCTTTCTCGCTGAAAACCAATAGTGCATCAACCAATTGCACCATTTTTTGTTGGTAAGTAATGCGTTTGATGTCTTTTCTTACCGCCTTTTCGCTTTCCATAGCAAATTGAAATAACTCGCCATGAGGGGAAAGTAGGAGAGCGCAGCCCTTGTTAATTGCTTTTTTTGCACACAAATAAGTGTTTAAATCCCAGCATTTATGAATATGAACAATATCGGGTTGAAACGTAGCAAACATCTTATTAAATTCTTTTTCAGAATAAGCCACAGCGACTTCCATTGATTGTTGCTTTTGATTTTCAACCAATGTGGAAATGTAATCAGTGATGACGTTTCCTTTGTTTGCCTTGTATGTAAGGTGCAGTATGCGCATTATAATTTATGAGAGATAAAGTCGTATTTGTCAGCTCGCCAGTATTTTATCTTATAACCTAAGTTTTGCCAAATAATTCGCAACTCAAATGGAATAATTTTCCATGACGGAATTTCTTCGTTAAAGGTTGTAAGTGCCTTTTTACCAATTGCTATTCTTATGGAAAGCGTTAAAATTAGTGCCAAGCAAGCGGCTATAATGAGGATTAAATTCTGTGTCAAAATGGAATAAACCAAGCCTGCAAGAATCATTAGATAGTTAAGATGCAAGGCTATTTGGTCAAGGTTGAACAAAGCACGGTGGGCAAAATTTCGGCTAAGATGTTTCCTATTTTCCATATAGAAAAGGTGGTTGTTAATCCAATGTTTATAGATTGGTTCTTCTTCTACCAATATTCCGCTCCATGAATTTTCCACAATGGTAGAATGTTTTGCAGCGTATTTATTGACGAGAAAGTCGTATTCGCCTCTAATATATTTGAGATTGCCCCGAAATCCTTCTGCTTTAATGAAATCATCTTTCTTGAAAAGCAACGTTTTAGAGTTCCAACGATAGGCGATACCACGTTGTGCGGCACGCATAAGATAACAAGAAGTGAGGAAATGCTCAAACCTCCAAAAGTCGGAAGTGCCTTCTTCGTATGTTGTATATCCTGCAACAAGGTTTACATCATCGGTACAATTGCGTGCCAAAGTTGCCAACCATTGGTCGGATTGTGGCGCACAAAAGATGTCACACATTAACAACCAATCGTATTTTGCCGCTTTAACGCCTAAGGTTATAGCGAGTTTTTTCCTGCTCATGTACTTTGATGAAGTAGGAATAAAGGTCGTATAAAGGCGTGGATTGTTGGCATACGTTTTCAAAATGTCTTGCGTTTCCGTATCATCTTGCGGCACAACTACTATGATTTCATAGTTGGGGTAGTCTTGATTCAGGTACTTTTCAATGTTTTTTGAGAATGCTGCAGCCCTGTCATTGGGGGTGAAAATGAGCGAAATGGGAGGAGATGGAATTTTATTTTGCACTTCTTTATTAGCCGAAACAGTGCTGTTCTCCAATTTTTTAGTATTTTTTTGCGCTTCTATATCCGCTGTTTCTGCTTCTATATTCTCTATTTCTATTTCTCTATTCTCTGTTTCTGTTTCATTTTCGATATTTTCTTCATGAAAATCATGGGCAATATCGTTGCCAAAGGGTTTCGAAACTTTTGGTTTTCGAAAGAATGGATTTATAAAAGATGTTAGCAACGCTACGAAAAGCAGTATTGCTGAACCAACAATCGTGTATGTATCTAATATAAACATTTGGAAATTTGTTAGAAAAGCACTGCCGATAAGGATTGAAGGGCATGTTTTTTGTCTTCACCCTTAATCAAAAATGAAATGTTATAGTTGCTTCCGCCATAGCTTATCATACGTACTGGAATATCTTTGAGCGCATCTGCTGCCTTGGTTTCAAAGCCAATATTTTTCCAAGCTAAGTCGCCGACCACGCATACAATGCACATGTCGCTATCAATGGTAATGGTTCCAAAAACTTTCAGTTCGTCTACAATTTCTTGTAAGTGGGAATCGTCCTCAATTGTAACCGAAACCCCAACTTCACTCGTGGCAATGAGGTCGATACATACTTGGTAACTTTCAAAAACCTCGAATACTTTTCGAAGGAAACCTGGCGAACCTAACATGCGAGTAGAGCGTACTTTGATGACAGTGATATTATCTTTTGCTGCAATGGCTTTGATTTTACCTTGCTGCATGATATTGTTGATGATTGTACCATCGGCATCTGGTTCCATTGTATTCTTTAATCTGACAGGTATTCCAGCGTATTTTGCTGGTTGAACACAAGTCGGGTGAAGAATTTTAGCACCGAAATAAGCCAATTCTGACGCCTCTTCAAAGTTTAATTGTCGCACCGCTTCGGTGTTATCCACAATGCGTGGGTCGTTGTTATGCATTCCGTCAATGTCGGTCCATATCTGAATTTCCTCAGCTTGGAGTGCTGCACCAACGAGCGAAGCGGTGTAATCAGAGCCGCCACGTTGTAGATTGTCTACTTCTCCGTAGGCATTTTTGCATACAAAACCTTGTGTAATATAGATTTGATAATCGGCATTTTGAGCCATTATCGCTTGCAATTTTTCTTTGATATAGCCCAAATCAGGTTCTGCATTCTTGTCGGTTCGCATAAAATCGAGTGCATTGAGCAACTTTGCCTTTATGCCTTTTTCCTCCAAGTAATTGACAACCATGTTGGTTGAAATGACTTCGCCTTGTGCAACGATGTTTTTTTCTTCAAAAGAAGTGAATATATCATTGGTAAACGAGCGTAAAAAAGCAAATTCTTTGGTCAGAAATTCGTGCGTTTTTGCTTTGTATTCTTCCGTAGAATAGAGCTTTTCGATATGTTCTAAATACTTTTGTTCCAATTTATTCAGCACATCGTTTGCTCCTTCGTGGTTCTTTTTGTAAAGATAATCAGATACTTCGATTAAAGTATTGGTTGTTCCACTCATTGCAGAGAGTACAACAAACGTTGGATTGCCCGACTTTGTAACCAAGTTGGCAACTTCTTTCATTCTTTCTGGCGACCCTACTGAGGTGCCTCCAAACTTCATTACAATCATATTTCTTTAACTGTTTGTTGTTTCTTCTATCGGTGTTGCTTCAGTAATTACTTCGTCGTCGTCAACGAAATCAATAGTTTCGCTTGATTCTTCCAAATCTTTCGTGTCATCATCGTTGGTAATTGGGATAAATTTTCCGTCTTTACATCTATAAACTTTCCCTGGAAATTGGTCAAGAATGTGTATGTTATGGGTGGACATCACGATGGTTGCACCGTCTTTTGATGCTTGTTTTAAGATGCTGACAATGTTGGTTGCTGTTTCAGGGTCAAGGTTTCCTGTTGGTTCATCGGCAATGATGATTTTCGGGCGATTGAGTAAAGCGCGTGCAATGGCAATGCGTTGTTGCTCACCACCCGAAAGTTCGCTTGGCATTTTGTCTTTTTTATCGGTCATGCCCACGTCTTCCAGCACGTCTTCAATGCGTTTCATGCGTGCTTCTTTCTCTTTCCAACCCGTTGCTTTTAGTACGAAGTCAAGATTCTTCACAACTGTTCTGTCATGGAGCAGTTGAAAGTCTTGAAAGATGATGCCCATTTGCTTTCTTAGTGCAGGAACGTTCTTGCGTTTCATATTGATGAGCGTTTCGCCTAATACTTCTGCTTTTTCGGCATCTTCTTTACAAATGTCGAGTTCGCAATAAATCGTTTTTAATAAAGAACTTTTTCCCGAACCAACTTTCCCGATTATGTATATAAATTCGCCTTCTTCGGCTTGGAAATCAACGTCTTCTAAAACCAGTTTATCGTCTTGGTAAATGCTAACTTTATGATAATCTATCAACATCTTTGCTCGTTTTTTGAAATTTCTATTGTCTTTTTAGCCTTGCCAACCATACTTTTACGAAAGGATATTGGCATGCTCATTCGATATAGAATTAGAAAGTGAAGATAAAGGTTTTCGAAATGAAATCTCTTTAAATATGTTTTCTAATCTATTATTTCGCAAAGTTACTAAAAAACTTTTGATTTAGGGAGTCAATAAAGGAAAAGAATTGTAAAGATTAGTACGAATTTATAATTTCATCGTGCTTTTCTTTCAATTGCTTATTGAGCTTTTTGCGATTGTTGAATAGGGTAGAGAAGTCGAAACTAAATCCTGTTTTAGGAAGATTGTATAGCCATGGTTCAATTTTCACTTTGGCATTTTTTGAAAAGCGGTTTTTCTTTCCCCAAATAATGACCTCGTCAAGGGTATTAAATTTGGGTAAAAGTTCAATGGTATCAGGCATTTCGTACAAATTTAGTGTACGACTGACAAATCCAGCCTTTACAATTGTAACGCTGGTGAAGGCTTTTGGTATGTAAAATTCGCCTTTATAATTGGTAAAAACGGTTTGTTTATTGTTGGTGTAGATGGTTACTTCTCTTATTGGTATTCCGTCTTCCATGTTTAAGATTGTGCCTTTTCTTTGCGCATTTGCCGAAAGAGAAAGCAGTAAGGCGGCTATAAAGAAAACGTTTTTGCCCATTATGAAATCATATTATTCACCTGTATTAAGGATTATACTTGTTGCTCCGATGGTGAAAAGCGTGCCATTTTCTATCACTCTTCGTTCGTTATCAGCAAGAATTTCATTGTCAACGAATGTCCCAGTGTATGATGGTCCGTCGCGTAAAATGTATTTTATTTTTCCGTTTTTGTCTTTTGACACGTTCAAAATGCAGTGTGTCATGTCCATACTTGGGTCGTCTGTTTGTATTGGACAATTGATTGGATTGCCTTTCATGTATCGTCCAATGACGTTATCGCCCATTTGTAACGGGATAATATGCTTGTAATGGAACACGTTTTCAATGACGTGTAGGGTGCCATAGATGCTTTCTGTTTCCTCTTTCTGTTCTTCTTTTTGCTCTGTTTGAGCCATTTTTTTAGCTTTGGAAACACCTATTCTTATTCCGAACTGCTTTCCGCAGCTTGGGCATTCAAAGTCAAGACGTTGTCCATCTTGATATTTTGTTTCGTCAAAAGTAAGAAATTTCTTACATTTAGGACAGCGTACTCTTTTCATATTTATCAGGTTTACTTACCTATTTCAAGCACCCATGCTTGTTTGAAATTGCGGTTTTCTCTTAATTTATTCAAGTTCTCTACCGCTTGTTGGGCTGATTTATAATTGCCATACAACACTTTTGTGCTGCTTTTGCCCATATATAAATGTGCTTGGGCATAGCCTTCGCTCTTTAAGTTTGCTATAAAATCGTTAGCATTATCTTCTGTTACATGGCTTGCCAAGACTAATGTCCAATAATGTTCGGCTTTATTTTCAATTTTCTTAGGGGTGGCTTTTATTGTTTGCACCTTTGTTTGTTGGGCTGATTGGCTTACATCGTTTGAATCGAAAATGTTGTAAAACATGCCACTTTTTACTTCATGATTTGCCAAATTATTTTGTCTTTCAGAAGTAAAGCCTACGACAAAAATTGCCGAGAGTAGCACAGCCGCCACAGCAAGGTCTTTCACTGCTTTTAAACTAACGTTTAATCGCTTTTCACCTTCATTGTTTATGTCAATATATATTGCTCTTGGCTTCTGCGTTTCGGTGTCTTCTATTGATGCAACGTCCTGTTTTTCAACTTCTTTGGTGGCTTTAATCTTGTTCAGTTCAAAGCTACTTAACCCATAAAATTCAGGGGTTAATATGCCCGCTTCGTAAGGTTCAAATGTTATTTTCCCTTCTTTGTCGTTATGCAACGTGCCTAAACCATTCAAAATAATTTCGCCATTCACTTCCAAATTGCGTTGTATGGTTTCCACTTCTGCCTCAATTTCGCTCATTGCAGCAGGGTAACTTAAATCGTAAGCCTCAATGTAAGATTGAACCAACAGAGAATCGTTCATCTGCAACACTGGATTGAAGCCTAAAGTGCGGTAGGGAGGGAGAAAGAGGGCATCATTTTCGTCATACGAAGCCTCAGCGTGGTGGGCAACAAAGCCACCAAGTCCAGGGACAATGACACAATCATTTTCCAATAAAAGAATCTCAATATGTCGGTCGAGTTTGAACATCGTTTGCAAAATTAATGCTTTTATTCGTAAAAACCAAATCTAAATTTTAAAAAGTAGTGCAGATGCAGAAAGTGGCGCACCAAATTCATGGTTTAAACACCTACTTTTATCAAAATGATATTTTGTTCCATTTTCTTAATAGGCTGTTTTAAAATCAAAAACAATGGGTTTTGCACTTCAAAACAGCCTATTTTATGATTCGAAACAACCACTTCTCAAAAATAATCGTTTTATTGTTGAAAAAAATAATTAACTTTGCAGCAAATAAAATACAATGAGCAGAAAGAAGAAACCATTACCAATATTGGAGAATGTTGAGATTGAGGCAGTAGCCGCAGAAGGTAAATGCGTAGCCCATGTAGACGACATGGTTGTTTTTGTACCTTTTGTCGTGCCAGGTGATATTGTAGACTTGCAAGTTCGCAAAAAGCATCGTAGCTATTCGGAAGCTACTGTAATAAAAATGGTGAAAGAAAGTTCTCTCCGAATTACCCCAAAATGTTCGCATTTTGGCATTTGTGGCGGGTGTAAATGGCAAAATTTGCCTTACGAAGAGCAATTAAAAGCAAAGCATCAGCAAGTGATTGACCAATTGACACGCATCGGTAAAATCGACTTACCAGAAATTTCGCCGATTATGGGGTCAGCAAAAACAGAAGAATATCGCAACAAACTCGAATTTGGTTGCTCTAATAAACGTTGGTACACCAAGGAAGAATTGGCAGAATTGCCCGAAGATGCAGGCTTAAACCAAGGTGCTATCGGCTTCCATATAACAGGCGCATTCGATAAAATTTATCCTATTGAGAAATGTTTCCTTATGGACGATTTCTGTAATAAGGTGAGAAATGCTATCCGAGACTTCGCTTTAGCAACAGGAATGACCTTTTTTGATATTCGTGAACAGCACGGACTTTTGCGTGATATCATGATGCGCAATTCCAATACGGGCGAATGGATGGTTTTAATTCAGTTCCATTACGATGAAGAAGGCGACGAGATGCGTGCCATGGCGTTGATGAACCATGTTGCAGAACAATTCCCTGAAATCACGGCTTTGCTCTATGTTGATAATCAAAAAGGCAACGATACTTTCAACGATTTGGACTTAACCGTATATAAAGGTAACGACCACATCTTTGAACTCATGGAAGATTTGAAGTTCAAAGTGGGACCAAAGAGTTTCTATCAAACCAATACCGACCAAGCTACCACTTATATAGTGTGGCACGAGCATTTGCTGGATTGACAGGCAAAGAACTTGTTTACGACCTTTATACAGGTACGGGAACCATAGCCAACTTTGTTGCCAAGCAAGCCAAGCAAGTTGTTGGTATAGAGTATGTTCCTGAAGCTATCGAAGATGCTAAAATAAATTCAGAAATCAACGAAATCGACAACACATTGTTTTATGCTGGCGATATGAAAGACATTCTGACAGACGACTTTGTGAAACAACACGGTCGCCCAGATGTTATCATTACCGACCCACCTCGCGCAGGAATGCACAACGATGTTATTGATGTGATATTGAAAGCACACCCAAAACGCATCGTTTATGTGAGCTGTAATCCAGCTACACAAGCAAGAGATTTGGCATTGTTATCCCCTGATTATCGTGTCGTTGCAGTACAACCTGTCGATATGTTTCCCCATACTCCACATGTGGAAAACGTAGTTCTGTTAGAAGAAAGATAAAGAAAAAAGTCATATATTCAAGGAAAAATAGAACATTTTATTATCTTTAAAATAAAGGAAAAATAAAATAATGTTTCAATTTAAAACTTGTTATGAAAAAAATATTGGAAATAAAGAAATTTTATTGTACCTTTGTCAAAAATTATTCTTCAAAATAAATGGCACATAGAGGTTTAGATAAATTAGACAAAAAGATACTTTGTCTTATAGCAGAAGATGCACGTATTCCATTTTTGGAAGTAGCACGTGAATGTAAAGTTAGTGGTGCAGCAATCCATCAAAGAATTCAGAAGCTTACAAATTTAGGGGTTTTAAAAGGTTCACAATTCGTTATTGACCCAGAAAAGATAGGTTTTGAAACCTGCGCTTACATGGGATTAAATTTGAAAAACCCAGAAAATTTCGATGAAGCTGTAGAAGCTTTGAAGAAAATTCCAGAGATAGTGGAATGTCATTACACAACTGGTGAGTATGATTTGTTCATCAAAGTTTATGCTCATAACAATCATCACCTTTTAACTATCATACATGATAAGCTTCAAGTATTAGGACTTTCAAGAAGTGTGAGTCTTATTTCATACAATGCAGTGATTGACCGTCCGCTTCCTATCATTGATTTCCCAACGGAAGAAACAGAGGAGGAAGAAGATGAAGATTAAATAAGGCAGGATAAAAAAGGTAAAAATAAAATTCAAGCACCTTATTCTATTGATAGCAAAAGCTATTTAAAATAGAAAAGGTGCTTGAATTGTTTTATCGTTTAACGAAGAAGTAGCCTATTGAGTGCAAGACTTTGCGTTTGGCAGAATGGGCATAAATTTGATAAGTACCATTCTTCAAATCTGCAACATTGATTTTCAAATGCTGATTCTTTGTATAATAAACTTTTTTAATGGCATTTCCTTGCATGGACGTGATAAGATAATAATCTATATCCATGTCTTTCAACCATTCAGGAAGTTCAATTTGTTTCTTTTTCAGTTTTAAAAGTTTGCTTTCTACCTTTGCTTTTTTGAAAGAACTTTGCAAGGCTTCGCTCTCATTGCCAAATCTGTCCATTGCTGTAATGGCATAATAATTGTTCCCAGCAGCCTCGTGGACAAACGAATTACCTACAAATCTTGCTGTAACAAGGTTGCGTGGGTCTTTCGTATCAACAGGATAGGTGCTGCTCATGTATATATTATAATAAGGTGAAGAACCTTTCCATGAAATGGTTTTTGTTCCATCGCTGCCGATTGAGGATACAAGCGATGTGCCTTCAGCGTAATATGGCTTTTGAGGTTTCGTTGTTTTTTCCCATGTCATGGGTGGAGTGAGGGTAGGAATTGCATTAAATCGCTTTTCGAAATTGTAAATTCCTTGGTTGTTATCTAATAGAAATTTAGAACGGAAATGGGCATGTCCCATACCTAAAGAACGGCTAACATACATCTGACGAGTGATTTCGCTGAGCGTCCAGTTGCCTTGGCGAGGGTCAAGAAAATAAGTTCCTAACCCTGTAATCATATCTCTGCCATTTGAATTTTCTACCCAATCGGCGCAAAAAGGATAATAATTATCGCTACGGAAATATTGCATAGGATAGAGTTGGTCCATGATTCCTTGCTTAATCCACGCTTGTGCTTCTTGCGAAACACGGTCGCGTGCATTGTAATTCTTTGAAGAATAATTCGTTAAATCAGCGTATTTGCCAATGGGCGAACACGATATTTTAATCCAAGGCTTTATTGCTTTTACTCGGCGATTGATTTCTCTGACAATTGCAGTGATGTTTGCACGACGTTCATCGGGCGTATCTCCGTTTCGATAGCTTGGGCGTGGCCACTTATCGGGGTAACGAATATAATCTAAATTGATGCCGTCAATGTCGTAATTGCTTGTAATTTCAGCACAAATCTCGCCTAAATAATTCGCAATATTGGGGTCAGCAGGGTTGATATACGCCCCAGAAGAAAATCTTCTAATCTTAAAACCTTTTTGTTTCAATAGCTTGCAACCCAAAGAACTGTAAGAACCAACAGGAATAGCTGCCAACCAAGCATGAATTTCCATACCTCGTTTATGGCATTCTTCCACTGCAAATGCCAAAGGGTCGTAGCCAGGATTGCCATTTTCTCTGCCTGTTAAACATTTATCCCACGGCTCTATGTTCGAAGGATAGATAGTTGCAGCACGCACACGCGTTTGTAAGATTACGGTATTAATGTTCGCAGCAGCATATTTATCGAGTATTTCGATGAGTTCACGCTTTTGTTCTTCTCGTGATTCGTCAGAATTTGCCAAAGTCTTAGGCCAATCAAGATTGCCCAAAGTAGTAAGCCAAACGGCACGAGTTTCATATTTTTGAAGGGGAGTAGTGTCCCAATTGCTGAAAAAAACATTGTTTTGCGCTGAGCAATATAATGTGAACCAACTAAAAAATAATAATGTAGCTATTCTAAATTTCATACCGATTTAATTCTTGTTTAAAGGCAACAAGAGCGTTAACTCATTTGCAATTAAGTTACAAAGATAGGCAATAATTTTCGTAATTCAAATATTTCTTTTACCTTTGTCATTGAATAAGCCAATTGAACAATAAAATCCAATTTGCCAAACCTTTATTTTTTGAGCCTCAGACAGGCAGAAAAACATATAAGCAAGCAATATTGGACACAAAATGTAATTGATATTAAGTAAAAATAAACATAAAAATTTTTCATGATGAATAAAAAAAATATCCTTCTTATTCTAAGTTTGATGTTGTCATTAGGCATACATGCTCAATTTCAACAAGGCAAAGGTTACCTCGGAGCATCGCTTACAGGATTAGATTTGCATTATAATGCACAAAATAAGTTTAATATCGGATTAGAAGCAAAGGCTGGCTATTTGGCATGGGACAATATCATGTTGTTGGCTGACGTAAGTTTTGAGCATAATGGTTCTGAAGCGGTGGCTGACCATATCTCTCTTGGTGCTGGTGGACGTTATTATATTACTCAAAATGGTTTGTATCTTGGTGCAAATTGCAAGTTTTTGCATGCCAATCATGATTATAATGACTTCATGCCAGGGGCTGAAATTGGATACGCTTTCTTTATTAATCGTTCCGTAACCGTTGAGCCTGCTGTTTATTATAATCATTCTTTCAAAGACGCAGATTATTCAACAGTTGGACTTAAAATAGGTTTGGGTATTTATCTTTTTGACGATTAATTTAAAGATAACAACCAATCATGCAACAATTTCCGTCCCAATTGCTTGAAAAGGCAGTTGGCGAGTTTGCTAAACTGCCAGGGGTAGGACGAAAAACAGCTTTGCGCTTTGTTTTACATCTATTGCGTGAGTCGAAAGAAGAGGTTGATGTCTTTACTGAAACCATTTCAACGATGCGCCATGATATAAAATATTGTCATGTTTGTCATAATATTTCCGACACTGATACATGTGCTATTTGTGCAAATCCACGGCGCGATAGTTCCACAATTTGCGTGGTAGAAAATGTTCAAGACGTACTTGCCATTGAGAATACCCAGCAATTTAATGGCTTATATCATGTCTTAGGAGGAATTATTTCGCCAATTGACGGGGTAGGACCCAATAATTTGGAAATAGAATCTTTGGTGGAAAGAGTAAAAAGTGGGGGTATAAAAGAGGTTATTTTAGCCTTAGCCAGTACAATGGAAGGCGATACAACCAATTTTTATATCTCTCGAAAGCTAAAAGAATACGATATTACGATTTCAATCATTGCCCGAGGCATTTCTGTAGGCGATGAATTGGAATATACCGATGAGGTAACTTTGGGAAGAAGTATTGCCAACCGAACAATAATGAATGATTAAAATTTATGGAACAAACAAGAAAGACACTTTTATTCCAACTCTATGGCTACTTGTCAATCATGGTTTTAATATTGGTTTTATTCGAAACAAACATGATATTGGCAGGAACTTTGGTGGGAAGCAATAGCTTGATTTACATGCAATTTGTCATGCAGTTCCTCACTTTGATGACCATTCCATTTGCTTTGTACCTATTTAAAATCAAAAACATTGAACGAAATATTACAAACAAACTGTCTACGAAAGGTTTTTTGGTGTGGGGCAGTGTTCGTATGGCTCTGCTTTGTGTTCCAACTATCATCAATATTTTGCTGTATTACATCTATGGCGAAGAAGTTGGATACTTTTATTTGGCTTTAATTCTGCTCATTAGTCTATTTTTTATCTATCCTTCAAAATCAAGATGCGATAGCGAACGAAAGATGAACAACGAAGCAACAAACGAGGAAACCCAACCAAACGCATGAAATTAAGTATTATAATTGTCAATTATAACGTAAAATTTTATTTGGAACAATGCCTGTTAAGTGTTGAAAAAGCTATTCATGGCATTGATGCTGAGGTGGTTGTGGTAGACAATCATTCCAAAGATGGTTCCGTAGAACATATCGAACAGCGTTTCCCAATGGTAAGATGTATCTCCTCATTACATAATCTCGGATTTGCAAGAGCGAATAATTTGGCTATTAAACAAACTACGGGAGAATATGTTTTACTATTAAATCCAGATACTTTTGTTGCTGAAACCACGATAAAAGAAGCCTTAGATTTCATGGAGCAACACCCAAAAACGGGTGGGGTAGGTGTCAGAATGTTAGAAACAAGTGGCAAAGCTGCAATGGAAAGTCGCCGTGGTTTCCCCTCTCCAATGGTAGCATTCTATAAAATAATAGGACTTTGCAAACGTTATCCACAGCATAAAAAATTTGGACACTACTATATGAGTACAATGTCGTGGGACGAACCAGGCAAAATGGAAGTGATAAGTGGAGCTTTTTGCCTCTTGCGCCGCAAGGTTTTAGATGAAATTGGCTTGTTAGACGAAACGTTTTTCATGTATGGCGAGGATATTGATTTGAGTTATAGAATATTAAAAGGTGGTTTCGAAAATTGGTATTTGCCTGTAAATATATTGCATTACAAAGGCGAAAGTACCCAAAAAACTAGCTTTAAATACGTCCATGTGTTCTATGATGCCATGCTTATTTTCTTTAAAAAGCATTATGAAAGCATGAGTTTTCTACTCAGTATCCCCATTAAAATAGCTATCTATTTGAAAGCGACCTTATCGTTAATCAGTATGTTTTGCGAAAAATCGGAAAGAGCTTTGGGCTTATTCCACCCTGCAAAGCGGATTGACCGAAACTTTATTTTCATTGGAAATGAAAAAAATATAGAACGTTGCAAGCAAATAGCTAATAGGCGAGGACTGCAAGCAACCTTTGTAATAGGAAACAAAAACAACCTTCCCAAAGGACATCACGACCATATTGATTTGATAGATTCCGATAGAATCAATTACATCGTTTACGATATTGACGCTTATAATTACAGCGAAGTGTTAGAATTATTCGCTCAAAAACCGATAAAGAACGTATTTATAGGAACGTATAACAAGCGTGCCAACTGCATCATTACGTCAGAAGAAATATTAGAATAATGGATAAAAAAGAAGTTCGCCTTCGAGCAATGGAGCCCGAAGACCTTGATTTGCTTTATAAAATAGAAAATGACGAACAACTATGGAACGTTAGTACAACCAATGTTCCATACAGTCGTTACGTTTTAAGAGATTATATTGCAAATGCCAAAAACGATATTTTTGCAGACGGACAGGTTCGACTCATCATCGAAAACCAAGACAATGTGAGTGTTGGAATCTTAGATTTAGTCAATTTTGATTCCAAACACCAAAGAGCAGAACTTGGAATTATCATCTTAAACGAGCATCGAGGCAAAGGATATGCACGCAGTGCAGTTGAAAAAATCATACGCCATTCAAGAGAATACCTACACCTGTTGCAAATTTACGCTTACATTGATGTTCACAACACAAATTCTCTAAAATGTTTGGAATCAATTGGTTTTCAGAAAAATGCACAATTGAAAGATTGGTTCTTTGAAAACGGACAATTCCATGACGCCTATGTAATGCAATTTTTTTTGTAAAAAAGCGAGAAACTTTTTGGCGGATACAAATAAAATTACTATCTTTGCACTCGCTAAACAGAAAAGTAGTTAGCGCAAGCAATATTGGTGCGTTAGTTCAGTTGGTTAGAATGCCTGCCTGTCACGCAGGAGGTCACGAGTTCGAGTCTCGTACGCACCGCAACTACTATTCTTCAAGCACATTGGTGCGTTAGTTCAGTTGGTTAGAATGCCTGCCTGTCACGCAGGAGGTCACGAGTTCGAGTCTCGTACGCACCGCTTCAAGTACTCTGAAAATCATGTCAGAGAATTTTAAAGAATAGCATAAATATCATAGCTTCTCGAAGTTATGATATTTTTTGTTTTATCCCACTTCGTTTTTTCAGGACTATGCGAATATCCAAAGTTGGTAAAGCTAAATAAAATAGGCTATTTTGAAAGCAAAAACAATAGGTTTTGAACGCTAAAACCTATTGTTTTTATTTTTTTTGTGGATTGAAGAATCGACCAAAGTATTTACTCGAAATAATAAAGGAAGGTGGCTATGCCTTCTAAGGCTGGTTTGCGCTCGCCTTCTATTTCGATTTGGAATTTTATACCTGCTTTGCAAGTGCCACGAAGATTTTCAATGGAATGCAACGATGCTACAAGGCGCAATTTGGAACCAACGAGAACGGGACGACCAAAGCGCATTTTTTCCATTCCATAGTTTACCATCATCTTTAAATTGTTCACTTCAATGATTTCGTTCCACATGTGTGGCAACAACGAGAGGGTGAGGTAACCATGTGCAATTGTACTTTTATAAGGGCTTTCAACGGCTGCTCTCTCGGCATCAACGTGTATCCATTGATGGTCGAGGGTGGCATCTGCAAAAAGATTGATGCGTTCTTGGTTTACTTCTACCCACTGGCTTTCGCCCAATTTCTGCCCTAAATACGAAGCAAGTTCGTCATAATTATTAACGATGAGTTTTCCCATTTTTCTTAGTTTTTTATGGTGACTCCGATGGGATTCAAACCCATGACCTCAGGAACCGGAATCCTGCGCTCTATTCAGCTAAGCTACGGAGCCAAAAATGCAACGTTCGTGTCGCTATATTTTATATAATGTATCTCAAAAAGTCTGTTTTGCTTGTAAGGAAACGTGATACGAGTTGTTGAACTTGCGAAAAATCATGCTCCTACACCGATTTGCAGATATTTTTGCGTTACTGGTTTGTTGAGAGGAACGGAATAAATTCCGCCCCTACACCGATTTGCTGA